>JBPCRG010000344.1:0-2898 GCA_050997095.1 Thermomicrobiales bacterium
CCTCCCGCGCGAGCTGACGGTAGCGATCAAACGCGCCCGGCACCTCGCGCTGATGCCTTTCGTCCCGGTCGACCGCAGGCGGTAGTCGAGTCGGACGTTCGGGGAATTGGATCAGGGCCGGAGGGCGAATGCCCTCCGGCCTTTTCGTCGTTCCCGAGATCCTCGGATCGCACAAGGCACGGGCCGGACCGAAGTGGTCCGTGCCTCGTCTTGGGTCATCGCCCGGACCGACGACGGTTTCCCCTGCGGTCGAAGAGATTCCTGAACCCCGCGACTCCGCCTGCGGGCTCCGCTCGGAATGACGGGGTGGGGCGCGGCTACTCCCGCCAAGTGCGCTCAAAGATGCGCAGCCAGTTCTCGAAGCCGATCTTGCGCAGGGAGGGCTCGTCGTAGCCGCGGCGGCGCATCTCGGCGACGATAAGCTGAAGGCCCGCGGCGTCCTTGAGGTCGCCGGGCATGGTCGCGCCGTCGAAGTCGGAGCCGAGGGCCACGCAGTCGACGCCCATCCGCTCGATCATCGCGTCGGCGTGGTCGACGATCGCGGCGACGGTGGTGTCCGCGACGTCGTCGACGCCGTCGGGGCGCAGGAAGCCGACGTTGAAGTTGATCCCGACCAGACCCTCCGAGTCGCGGATCGCGTCGAGCTGCGTCCCCAGCAGGTTGCGGGACGACGGGCTGATCGCGTGGACGTTGCAGTGGGTCGCGACGATCGGGGCGTCCGAGATCTTGGCCAGATCCCAGAAGCCCGCCTCGTTCAGATGGGAGACGTCGAGCATGATCCCCAGCCGGTTGCAGGCCTTGACCAGCGCCTTCCCCGCGTCGGTGAGCCCGGCGCCGATGTCCGGCGACGAGAAGTGCTTGAAGGGCACGCCCCGGGCGAAGCGGTTGGGACGGGACCAGACGAGCCCGATCGAGCGCAGACCGGCCGCGTGGAACGTCTCCAGCGCCTCGAGGCCCTCGTCGATCGGCTCCGCGCCCTCGAAGTGCAGCTCGACCGCGAAGACGCCGCACTCGATGCAGTCGCGCACCTCCGCCGCGGTGCGGACGATCTTGACCGCGCCGTCCGACTCCGCCTCGAGCCGCAGCAGCGTGCCGAGCGCGGCGAGCGCCTGGCTTTGCGCGTACTCGGTGGACATCATCGGCGGCATCGTCGACGCGTCCTCGTAGGCCCGGATGTCGAGTTCGTCGCCGATGGCGTGGCTCCGGTCCTCGACGAAGACCGCGAAGAAGCCTCCGACCAGTCCCCCGGTCTTCGCGCGGGGCAGGTCCACGTGGCCTTGGCCGCTTTGCGCGAAGAAGGAGCGGCCGGTCCGGCGCAGGCTGAGCACGGTGTCGTTATGCCCGTCGAAAATCGAAATCACGCCCTGCCCATGTCCGTCGCTCACGTCGGCTCCTTCTCTCGCGCGCGTTTCCGCGCCTCGTGCGGGCGCTCCCAGACGGGTATCATGACACGAAATGTCGCCCTCTTCGTCCGGTCGTGCGCCCGGCCCGCGGCGCGCCCGCGAAGCCTCGGCGCGACGGGTTCGGCGCGCGCGGCCGCGAAAGGAACATCATGACCGACCGGGAACAGGCAGGAAACAGCGGCGCGGGACTTCTCTCGGGCAAGGTCTGCGTCGTCATGGGCGTGCTCAACAAATGGAGCATCGGCTGGTCGATCGCGGAATCGATGGCCAAGGCGGGCGGGCGGGTCGCGATCACCTATCTGGACGAGCGCTCGAAACGCGAGGCCGAGGGGTTCACGACCGCCTTCCCCGGCGCGGTCGCCTACCAGGTGGACGTCGAGTCGGACGAGAGTCTGGACGCGTTCGGGGCGGAGATGAAGCGCGCCTTCGGCCGGGTGGACAGCCTGGTCCACAGCATCGGCTACGCGCCGAAGGCCGAATTGGAGAACCGCTTTCTGGAGACCTCGCGCGAGGGGTTCAAGATCGCGCACAGCGTGAGCGTCTATTCGCTGATCGCGGCGGCGCAGCGGATCGCGCCCTTGATGGTCGACGGCGGCAGCATCGTCACGCTGACCTATCTCGGCTCCGAGCGGGCCTTCCCCCGGTACAACGTGATGGGAGTCGCGAAGGCGGCGCTCGAGGCGACCGTGCGGTACCTCGCGATGGACCTCGGCGAGCAGAACATCCGGGTCAACGCGATCTCGGCCGGACCGATCAAATCCGCGGCCGCGCGGGGCATCCCGGGGTTCACGGAGATGCGCAGCCTCCTGATCGAGCGGGCTCCGATCAAGGAGGAGTTCACCGCCGAGAAGGTCGCCGGACTGGCCGTCTTCCTCGCCAGCGACCTCTCCGCCGCCGTCACCGGCGACACGATCTACGTCGACAACGGCTACCACATGATGGGCATGTAGCCCGGCGGCATCCGCCGGGGCCTACCCGCGCAAGACGCCCAGCCCCTGGCGGATCTCGCCGAGGTGGTAGGCGCAATGGGCGACGAGCGCGAACGCGCCGCCGACGAACCGGGCATCCCAGTGCTCCCAGGTCTGGACGAACTCGCGCGTGTCCGCGAGCGTAACGCGGAGGCGCGCGATCAGGCCGCGCCATTCCTCATCGGAGACGGGGCAGACCCGCCAGGATGCCTCCCAGTCGGACGGCTGCTCCACGCCGCTGCGGGCACGCTCGCCCACGGCGTCCATATAGAAGCGGACGTGGTTGACCTGCGCGGCCAGGCAGGCTCCGCCGGGCGAGACCGGGCGCGACGCCTCCTCCGCGGTCACGTCGGCCAGCGTCTCGAAGAGCGACGTGCCGGGATCGAGGACATACCCGCGCACCTGCTCGAACAGCTCCTCGAACATCGCCATGATGCCCCCGCGGAATACGTCGACCGGAATCGACTCAGACATCGCCCGTTCTCCCCTCATCGCGTCGCTATTGCCCGTCGACGGATGCACAGGCA
>JBPCRG010000367.1:0-3009 GCA_050997095.1 Thermomicrobiales bacterium
CGATCTGGCGCACCGTCCCCCGCTCGCCGCTTCCGCCGACCGTGATCGGTGGGCGCGGCTGCTGGGTCGGCTGCGGCTCGATCCGCAGCGCGTCGACGCGCAGGTGCGCGCCCTCGAAGCTGAACGGCTCGCCGCCCCAGACGCCGGGGATGATCTGCAACGCCTCGTCGAGCGCCGCCTGGCGTTGGGGGACCGACGGGAACGGCAGGTCGAAGGCGCGGAACTCGTTTTCCAACCAGCCCGAGCCGATGCCCAGGATCAGCCTGCCGCCGCTCAGGTTGTCGAGGTCGGCCGCGAGCCGCGCCAAATGGCCGGGGTGGCGGTAGCCGTTGCAGTTCACCGCCGACCCGAGCCGCACCCGCTCGGTCGCGACCGCCAGCCCCGAGAGCGCGACCCAGGGATCGACGTGGATCGCGGGATGGTCGAAGACGAAGGCCGCGTCGTAGCCGAGCCGCTCGACCAGCCGCCCCGTCTCCATCAGCCGGGGCAGGGCGCCCCGCTCGTTCGGGACGATCAGCTGCACGCCCCACCGGATGCCCCGGTCGGCCGCGGCAACCCACTCATGTCTCGCCACGTCGTCCCCGCCTCTCCGCATGCCCGACCCCGATCAGTCCGCCAAGCGTAGCCGACCCGGCGCCCGCGCGCTTCGGGCGTCGGGGGCCGGGCCGTCAATCCGCGGCGGAGGGCGAGGGGCTGGGCGAGAGCGTGGAGGCGGTCGGCCGCCAGATCGGCTCGGCGAGCCGGGTCTTGGCTCCGGCAAAGCGGGTGACGGGATAGAGCGCGAAACCGAGGAGGATGGTGAAGAAGTGGCCGTAGGCGGTGAAGTCGCCGACGGTCCGGATGCCGTACCCCGCGTAGACGAGCAGTCCGCCCATGCCGAGCGCGCGCAGCGGGGGGCGGAAGCGGTAGATGAAGAGCGCGCAGCAGCAATAGAGGCCGTAGCTGACCCCGACGTCGATCACGTGCGCGAGATTCGGCGCGGCGTGTCCGCGGTCGATCGCGATCCGGATGGCGAGGTCGACCACGAGCGTCGTCCCGATGTGGCCGGTCCAGAAGACGAGCAGAAAGCGCAGGGTGCCGATCCACCGCTCCAGCGGGATCAGGATCAGGGCGAAGAGGATGAAGTCCTTGATCAGCGAATCGTCGCCGGTCCAGAAGGCGCTCGAGATCAGGACGTGGATGGGATCGCGGGCGAGGTGGTGCAGATTCGTGCTCCGCTCCTGCAGCAGCGCCGCCTGCACCTTGGTGCCGGACTCCTCGTAGATGGTGGTGGTGATGAAGAGCACGACGGCGTAGGTGACGACGGCCGGTCCGCTTCTTAGATACCCGAGCACGAACGGCCTCCGCGTCTCCCACCACGCCAGGGCGCGGGCGGTCGGACCCCACGTCCTCGTGGCGTAGAGCGCGACCGGGATGGCCGGGAGGGCGTAGAGCAACTTCATGGGCGGAAACCGGAGGTCACGAAACCGGCCGGAAGGCGCCCGGCCCGCGCACGCTGTCCGTCGCAGGGTACGAGCGGCGACCCGGTGAGCGCAAGGGGCTCCCTGCGCAGTCAGGACGGCCAAGCGTCTCCGACGCATCATCGGACCGCGCCGGCACGCCGACGGCCGACGCATTCCCGGACTTCGCGATCCCGATCTCCGCATCCTCCTGGGGCATCGCCTGGACCGACGGTTCTCGCTGCGCTGGAAGAGATTCCCGGACCCCGCGACTCCGCCTGCGGGCTGCGCCCGGAATGACGGGTCGGGGCGTCGCGCCTCCGTCGAAACCGATGCCGATCGACCTTGCACAGACCAATCCGTCGATTCCGGCCTCGACACCGCGTTTCGGGCTTCTGCGCGCAACCGCGACGGAGGCTGCCCTGTCGGCGCCCATTGTGCGGAGGGAGGAGGACATGGGCGGAACGGCGACGCGCGCCGCCTGCCACGACCCGGCTCGGAATGACGGGGGATCGTCATTCCGGACGCATGCCCGCCGGCGGAGTCGCGGGGTCCGGGAATCTCTTCCAGCGCAGCGAGAACCGTCGTCGGTGGGGGCGATGCCGAACGATGATGCACGGGCCGACCACGACCAGGTTGTCGGCGTTGGAGACGCCCCCCGCATGTCATCTTGACGAAGGAAGAATCTCGTCGTTCTGCCTTGGACCATGTCTGGAAGGTCGCTGCATCGGCCGCAGCCGCCGTCGCTTTCGATCATCTCCCCGCCTGAGCCGCCCGGGCACCCGGTCGCCGTCGGCGTAGGGGTAGACTGGGTTCCGGAGAAGACCGCGTGGCTGTCGCGTTTCGCATATTCGGATATCTCCGCCCGTATTGGCGGCGCGTGGCCCTGCTCTACCTCGCCCTCTTCGCGGGGCTCGGGTTCCAGCTGGCCGTGCCGCTCGTGCTCGGCCGGGCGATCGACCGGGGCATCGTCGGCGGCGATGAGGGCTACCTCGCGCGCGCCGCCGTGCTCATCGTCGGCCTGACCGCGCTGCAGGGGGTCTTCACCTTCGTCCGGTCGTATCTCGTCCAGGCGGTCGCCGAATACGTCGCCTACGACCTGCGCAACGAGCTCTACGTCCATCTCCAGGCGCTGCCCTTCTCCTTCTACGACCGCGCGCAGACCGGACAGCTGATGTCCCGCGCGACCGACGACGTCAACAACATCCGCGCGATGCTGGTGATGGCGATGCGCCCGCTCGTGCTCGCGGGCGGCACCTTCGTCGCGGTCTCGGTCATCCTCTTCCGCACCGACGCCCGGCTGGCCGTGGTCGCGCTTGCCCCGCTGCCCTTCCTGACGTGGTACTCCGTGCGCTTCGGCGTCGCGATCCGGCCGATGTTCCTGAAGGTCCAGCAGCAGTTCGGCGCGATGACCTCGGCGCTGCAGGAGAACGTGGCCGGCAACCGGGTCGTCCGCGCCTTCGCCCAGGAGGACGCGGAGAACCGTCGGTTCGAGACCGAGCTGGAGGAGCTCTTCGCGCTCAACCTCCGCGCCGCCAAGCGCTGGGCCTTCGCCTCTCCCGTGACGCTG
>JBPCRG010000380.1:0-2907 GCA_050997095.1 Thermomicrobiales bacterium
GAGGTAGGGGACGAGCAGCAAGCCGCCGGCTCCGGGCTCCGCCGCTCCGGCCCGTTCCAGCGCGGCGAGCAGATCGACGCGGAGCATGGCGGCGACCGCATCGACGACGCGCGTGCAGTTCAGCATGCAGGCGAGCGGCAGGAACCTGCCCGCGGCGTCGGCGAACCCCGCCACTTCGCCCGTGGCGTCATGGGTCGGATGGTCGCTCACGGCGTAGGCGGTGCCGCTGGTGCCGGGGCTGATCACCAACTTGTTGGCGGTCGCGCCGACGCCGACCGCGGCTCCCGGATTGTCGCCCGATCCGGGGCCGACGGGGATGCCCGGGGGCAGACCGAGCTCCGCGGCGGCGTCGGCGGTCAGCCCGCCCGCGATCTCCTCCGGGCCGCACACCTCGGGCAAAGAGAGACGGTTCACGGCGTCCGGCCCGATCGCCAGCGCGAGCAGATCGCGGCGGGTCCGCCC
Organism: Thermomicrobiales bacterium; assembly: GCA_050997095.1. Classification (GTDB taxonomy): domain Bacteria; phylum Chloroflexota; class Chloroflexia; order Thermomicrobiales; family UBA6265; genus JBPCRG01. Next base: position 463 of record JBPCRG010000380.1, read on the forward strand.
CGTCGCCGGCGACCACCAGCCGGAGCCCGACGCGTCGCCCCGGTCGGTCGCGATCCGTCCCGTCAGCCGAGAGTTCAGGTAGTCGTGCGGGATGCAGACGGAGGCGTTCTTCGCCAACTCCTCGGGCGCCGTGCGCGCCAGGTGGGCGAGTTTGGCGATGGTGAAGGACGCGACGAGACGGGAGCCGACCTCCGCCGAGAAATCGGCCAGGCCGTTGAGCCGGTCGGCGTCCGGCGCGGCGTCGGTGTTGTGCCAGAGAGGTGCGGGCCGGACGACCCCGCCCTTCCGATCCAGGGTGACGAGACCGTGCTGCTGGCCGTTGACCGCGAGGCCGCGGACGTCCATCTCCGGGGTGACCGCCTGGCGGACGGCCGAGCCGAGCGCCGCCCACCAGTCGCGCGGGTCCTGCACGTTCTCGCCGCTGTGCGCCGCGCGCCCCTCGCCGACCTCCGCGCCGGTGTCGAGATCGACCGCGAGCGCCTTCGTCGACTGGGTGCTCGAGTCGATCCCGATGACGACAGCCCGCTTCACGCCGACACCTCCTGCGATCGCGTTCCCCGACGATCCAGGGGCGCTAGTGTATCCTGCCGATCCGGGGCCGAGGGCGTCGGCTGGGCGCGGACGGCCGCATGGCGACGGCGAGCGCGTGCCGAAATGCGATCGCGAACGCTCACTTCGGCGAGGAGATGTCCGAGATGACCGCCTGGTATCCGCTCAAGATGACCTTCCACATCCGCGACTATGCGTTCGGAGAGCGGTTGATTCCGGGAATGCTGGGCAAGACCGGCGTGCCGCCGAGCGGACGCGTCTCCGAGACGTGGGAGATCAGCGACCATCGGGAGACCTCCGGGGTGGTCACGAACGGCGGGTTCGCCGGGAAGACGCTGCACGAGGTGACGATGGCCCACCCCGAGGCGCTGGTGGGACAGGGGTGGCATGGGCCGCATTTCCCGATGCTGGGCAAGTTCCTCGACGCCTCCCATCGGCTGCCGGTCCATCTCCACGCCGACGACGAGACCGCGGCCCGCCTCCACGGCGCTCCGAACGGCAAGACCGAGGCGTGGCACATCCTCTGGGCGGCCCCGGGCGCGTCGGTGCTCGCGGGCATCGAACCGGGCAAGACGCGGGAGGATCTCGTCGCCGCGTTCAAGGCGCAGGACTACGACTCCGTGATGCCGCGCCACCCGATCGCCGCGGGCGACACGGTCTACGTGCCCGGATGCATCCTGCATTCCTTCGGCCCCGACACGCTCATCTTCGAGATCCAGCAGACGTCCGACCTGGGCCAGAGCGTTATGCCGGAAGACCTCTACGGCAACCGTCTCTCCCCGGAGCAGTGGGACGCGGGCATCGACGCGACTCTGGCCGAACTGAAGACCACAGCGCTGCCCCGACCCACGCCGGGGCTGCCCGTCGACCGCGGCCACGGGGCGAACGCCTACCGGGTCGGCGCGGCGGGACCGTACTTCGCGCTGGAGCGATGGACGTTGCGGGAGCCCCACCGCCAGACATCCCCCCTGCCCGGCTGCCTGCTGGTCTCGAACGTGGGGGAGCCCGTGGGAATCGATTTTCCGGGCGGGACGGTCATGCTCGGGAGGGCGGAGTCGTGCATCATCCCGGCGGCGATGGAGGCATTCACGATCGCGCCGACAACCTATGGCGACCTGATCGTCTGCCACCTGCCGGACATCGCCGGGAGTCTGCTTCCTGCCCTTCGCACCGCGGGACACGGCGACGAGGAGATCGGCCGACTCGGCGATATGGGCGTCTAGAGCAGGGTCGCCTGACGCGAGCCGCGGTGGGAAAAGGACCGCCAGTTGTGGAAGGCGCCGTTGAAGCGGGACCACCTCGGGCACCGGTGCCCGCCACGTTTGCGCGGTTCGGCGAGGATACGGTCGACCGTCGCAACGAGGACGTCCAAATCGAACGGCTTGCGCAGAAACGCGTTGGCATAGGTTGAGCCGCTGAAGTTGGAGGCGCTCATCAGAACGACCGGGATGCCCCTACGGCGCATAGACAAAGCCACGCCATGGCCGTCCACGAAGGGCAGGCCGATGTCGCTTAGCACAATGTCGGGAGCCTTCGCGGACGCCGCGACGAGCGCGTCCCGTCCGTTCATCGCCGTCCGGACCCGATAGCCTTCCATCGAAAGGACTTCAGCGAGGACGGTCATGATCGCTAAGTCGTCCTCGACGATGAGCACGTTCGGTTTCATTGATCGTCTCCGGAGCGTCGACGCGGTGAGCGGAGGTTGCGTTGATGGGCAAGCAACGCCTTTTCGGTGGTAGCGCAATATCCGTGCCCTCGATCGGCGTCAAAACGACAACGGACGTCCGGTATTCAGGAAAAACCTCGCGAAGGCCTTTGCGGTTATAGGACAAAGAGTGGACGTCGACGACCGCGATCTCATAGTACTGATTAGTCGGGTCCGATGCTCCGTCCGCT
>JBPCRG010000401.1:0-3342 GCA_050997095.1 Thermomicrobiales bacterium
GCGCGTAGGTGGCGACGCCGGCCAGGACCAGATGGAGGACGATGTGGATCTGGTAGGCAGCGACCGCCTCGAAGAGCAGGAAGAGGAGATTCGCCGGCAGATACGTCCAGCCGGAGATCGGGTCGCCCGCCAAGGGCATTCCCGAGAAAAGCGCGGGATTCCAACCGGGCAGGTGGCCGGCGCGGAGCCGGTCGGCGACCGCGCCGTAGAGCGGCATGAACTGGGTCAGGATGTCGCCGCGCAGATACCCCGGTTGGTCGTGCACCCGACTGATCCCGACCAATCCGGCAAGGGTGGCGATCAACGACACCAGGAGCGCGTCCAGCGTCCAGCCGGGCGGCCGACGCTGCGGCCGCCCGCCGCTCTCCGACTGCGTTTCGCGGGCTGCGGCGCTCACGACGCGACTTTCGGCAAGAGGGCCCTGCCGCCGTCCCGGCTCGACCAACGGTGCCACCCGAGCAGCGCCAGACTGGCGGCGACGATCGCCAGCGCCGCGCCCGACAGCGCCAGGCCAACCCGCAGCGGCAGCGGCTCGTAGCGGAACTCGACCGTGTGGATTCCGGCCGGAACCGCGGCCCCGCGGAGAAGATGGTCGGCGACGTAGATCTGCTCCCGTTCGCCGTCGACGTAGACGCGCCAGCCGTCGTCGTAGACATCGTCGAGCACGATCATTCCGTCGGCGCCGAGCGTGGCGGAGAGCCGCACCAGATCCGGCTCATACCCCGTGACCTGCACCTGCTCCAACACGCCCGCGGCGGCCGGCTTCAGCGGCGGAGGGGCGCGCTCGACCAGGGCGGTGACGCGAGGGTCGACCGATCCGTTCGCGATCTCGCCCAGCGAGTCGGCCTCGCTCACCTGGCGCGCCTCGTGGACGATCCAGGCCCGCGGGAACGCCGCGTCGTTGGCGAGGACCCGGATCCGGGCGTTGCGGAAGACCTCCCGGTGTTTCAGCCGCAGCGCAAGCAGATCGGTGCGCGGCCGCCCCGGCGGAGCGTCGTTCGGGATCACGACATAGCGCACATTCAGCAGGTCGATCAAGGGGGAGTCGAGACTGCCCGGCTGCACGTTCGCATCATGGTAGTTCTGCGAGACGCCGGTCAGCGCGCGGAAATAATCGACGTAGCGCGACAGCTGGATGGGGTTGTACCCCTGGATGTCGTAGAGTCCGAGCCGCATCGCGCGGGCGCTGACCAGCAGGGCCTGGATGTTCGGGCGGTCGCGGCGCGAGTGGTAGGTGCCGCCGGTCTGATCCAAGAATTCGGACGGGTCGAGCGTGCGCAGCCCGAGGGCGTCGTAGCCGAAATATCGGAACGGCTCGCCGCCCCGGGCGAGCTCGCCGCGCAGGAATTCGCCCGCCCCGCCCGGATCGGAGGTAGCCGTGTTGACCGCGATCGACGTCTCGCTGCGCGCCGGGACCGTTCCGTTCCGCACGGAGTCGAGAAAAAACCGGAACCAGGGATCCCACAGCAGCAGGGCCACGAGCAGCAACGGCGCCGCATATCGGGCGATCGCCAGCCGGGGCGCATGCTCCCGCAGCCAGGGCAGCCCCAGCGCGAGTCCGCCCGCCGCGATCAGCGTGGCGACGATGACCGTCAGCGGCAGCGGGGGCAGCCTGCGGCCGTGGTCGATCACGTATCCCCGCGCGGCCTCCACCGTCACCAATGGCAGGAAGGCGACGATCGGCGCCCACATCGGCGGTCGCCGCCGCGCGATCGCGTCGACGGTCGCCCCGGCCAGCATCGCCGGACCGAGCATCATCAACCCCAGGACCCGGAAGGGCGTGTGCTCGTGCAGCGACTGGTAGCGCGGCAGCAGGTAGAGCAGGCGATGCAGCGGCGTCGGATCCAACGTCATCACCATGAGCGCCGCCGTGAACGCCGCGAAGTAGGGGACGGCCGATCGACGGCGCACCAGCGGCAGCGCCAGAAGCGCCAGCGCGATGGTCGCCCCGCCGACGTAGAAGCGCGCCGTCGCCCCTCCGGAGTTGAGCACCTGAAAAAAGAGGTAGTCCAGCTTCCACCCCTTGCCCGAGGCGGCCGCGACGTTGTCGTAGCCACCCGCCAGGTTGGTGCGCCCGTTCACGTCGAGCCGGGGAAGCAGGCCGGCCGCCGCCATCGCCAATCCCAACCCGAAGACGCCGACGCCGTGGAGCACGAGTCGGGACGCGCGCCGCCGCGCCGAAGCCGCGTGCAGGGGCGCGAGCGCGGTGCGGTAGAAGACGTAGCCGGCGACGAGCAGGAAGCCGTTGTAGGCGCCCTGTCCGACCCAGCCGGCCGCGATCTGGCTGATCGCGAACCCGGCAACGCCCCAGGCCGCGATCCTGCCCGCCCACGAACGGCGGCGCACGGCCAGCTCGACGCCGACGAAGGCCAGCGGGAACCAGGTCGTGACCTGCGGATAGATGGTGCAGCAGTAGCTGTTCTGCAGAAGGAACGGCCCGAACTCGAAGGAGGCCGCCGCGGTCAGCGCCCCGATCGGTCCCATCCCCACGAGTCGGGCGAGCGCGTACGTGGAGACCCCGGCCACGACCAATTGCGTCAGGACCATCGCCTTGAACGCGGCGACGGCCGGCAGAATCGCGAACCAGAGCATCACCGGCGCGTACATCCATCCGGATTGCGGGTCGCCCGCCAACGGGGTGCCGCTGAAGGTGTACGGATTCCAGCCGGGGAGCCGGAACGAGCCCAACGTCTTGCCGACAAGGTCGTACCAAGGCAGGTAGGCGGTGAGGACGTCGACCCGGCCGATCCAGGTGTCGACGGAGAAGCGCTCCCACGCCGCGGTGGCCGTCAGCAGCATCAGCGCCGTCAGCGCGGCCAGATCGCCGTGGCGGCGAAGGCCGGAGATCCAGGCCGGTCCGTATCTGCCCGCCGTCTCCAGCTCTCCGGTGCTGGCGTCAAGGGGCGCGGCGCCGTCAATCAACGCGGCAGCCGAAACCGCGGCGGCGACGTGTTCTGTGCCCGATTGTCGACGGCATGTGCGACCTCACGAGGAACTGTGGGCCGCCGACGTCCGCATCGTCCGGCTCGGCACCGCGAACAACGCGGTCAAACCGCATATTCCCGCGTCCGGAGACCGCGCAGCCCGCCCCGCATTCGGTGAAATGTACCACACAGGTTTTGCCGGATCGCCGGACGGAGGCGTAGGTCCGCCGCCGCGGTTAGACCGGAAACGGGGCCGGGAATGGTCCGGACGCCGGAACGGTCTTGGCCGTCACGACGACCCGGCGGCGCGCGGTCCAGGCCGCCATGGCCAGCAGGAGCAGCGACGCCAGCACCGCCGCCGCCGAGACGATCAAGCCGATCCGCAGCGACGCCGGCTCGTAGCGCAGCTCGACGCGGT
>JBPCRG010000474.1:0-2508 GCA_050997095.1 Thermomicrobiales bacterium
TCACTCTGCAGACCCCGATGAAAAGCCTACACCCACTCGTCCGCAGCCATCCGCTCCCTCATTCCGGCTTCATGCCGAGGTGCAGACCCGACAGATCCTCGGTCGCGACCACCCTTCCCGCTCGCCAGTGGAAGCGCGGAATCCGCGGAGAGAGTCCCGCCACGATCTCGTAGTTGATTGTGCCAGTCATCTCGGCGATGTCGTCGGCGGTCGGCTCCCCCTCCCCGTCGCCGATGATCACCACTTCGTTGTTGACGACGACGCTCCCCGCCCCGTCGACACCGATCACCGTCTGGTCCATGCAGACGCGGCCCCGGACGGGAGCCCGAACCCCGCCGACGCTCATCCAGCCCCGATTGGAAACGCTTCGGGGGAACCCGTCGGCATAGCCGATCGGCACGAGCGCCGCGTGTTCGACGCCGGTCGCGCGGTAGGTCGAGCCGTAGCTGACGGCGTCGCCTGGGCGCAGCTCCATCACCCGCCGGACGAGGGAGCGCAGACCAAGGGCGGGACGCACTCCATCCGGCGACTCCCCGTTGGCCGACGAACGCAGGCCGTACGCGGAGATTCCGATGCGCGTCATGTCGAATCGGAGATCCCGCCGCCGGATCACGGCGGCGCTGTTCGCCGCATGCACGATCTCCGGTCTCAGGTCAAGCTGCCGAAGGCGTTCGAGGAGGCTCCGGAATCGTCCCGCCTGCTCGTCCGTGAGGCGAGGATCGGCGTCGTCAGCCGTCGCGAGATGGGTGAACAGGCCGCGCAGCCGGAGACCATCGGCACTATCGACGGCAGCCGCCAGATCGACCGCATCGGCGACGGACGCGCCGAACCGGTGCATGCCCGTGTCGACCTTGACGTGGACATGGATCGGAGCCGGTCGTGGGGCGACCCGCTGGGCCGCGAGCAGCAGGTCGAGGAAGCGCAGATCTCCGACCGAGATGTCGATCTCCAGACGGACCGCTTCCTGGAGTTCTGAGTCGTCGATCGGCCCCATGACCAGGATCGGGGCCGACACCGAGGCGTCGCGCAGGACGCGCGCCTCGTCCACGGTGGCGACGCCCAGCATGGCGGCTCCGGCCTCGACCGCGGTCCGAGCGACCATGACCGCGCCATGCCCGTAGGCGTTGGCTTTGACCACGGCCATGAAGGGCGTGCCCTCCGCGGCGGCCGAAAGCGCCCGATAGTTCCGGTGGATCTGATCGAGGTCGACCAGCGCCCGGGTGGAGCGGCCGGGCAGCCGCCAGACAGCCGCCCACGGCTCTCCGCCCGAGCCCGGCTCATCCACCGCCGTCCGCATCAGGTCAGCCCGCGGGAGCGGGCCTCTCGGCCCCGTCGTCTTCCAGTCGCGCGATGATCCGCACCAGATCGGCGCGCGTGACGATGCCGACGATGCGGTGCTGGGCATCGAGGATCGGAACCGGGTTGAGATGCTTGTCGATCATCAGCGTCGCGATCTGGCCGATCGTGGCGTCCGTCGTCACGCTGTAGACGGGGTGCGTCATCACGTCGTCGACGGTCACGCCGAGCACGTGGCGCAGTTCCTCCCCGAACGAACGGCCCGCGTCGAGGCGGAAGACCGCGTCCAGGAACGGGATCTGCGCGGGCGCGTCGACGTCGGCCTGCCGGGCGACAATGTCGCTCTCGGTGACGATCCCGACCAGCGCCCCGTCCCTCACGACGGGTATGCCCGGCAGGCCGGTCTCGACCAGCAGGCGCGCGACGGTGGCGACCGTGTCGCCGGGTGTGACGGTCGGAACGTCTCTCCGCATTTCCTGCGCGATCGATGGCTCGTCCAATCTCCGCTCCTTAGGACCGTTCGAGGACGGCCAACTCCTGCGCCATCGCGTAGGGAAGATCGCCAGCCACCAGCCCCAGGACACCCACCTCGGCCTGAAGCCGGAGCGCCGCGCGGCAGCCGACGTACATCGCCAGACCCGCGGCGTCGAGCGGCGGGAGACCCTGCGCCAGAAAGGCCCCGATCGCCCCCGCCAGGACATCGCCGGTTCCGGCCGTCGCGAGCGACGGCGGCGATTCTCCGCTCACGACCACCCGCTGTCCGTCGGTCGCGAGCGTCGGTCCGCCCTTGAGCACGACCGTCTGGCCCCACTCCCGAGCGGCGGCGGCGGCGATTCCGGCCGGATCGGCGGTCACCTCGGCCGACTGGACGCCGCGCAGCTTGGCCATCTCACCGACGTGCGGCGTCAGCACCAGCCGCCCCTTCGGCATGCGCTCCCACCATCGCCCCAGACCGGCGAGCCAGTTCAGCGCATCCGCGTCGATTACGATCCGCTGGTCGCCGGTCAGCAGCGAGTCGCCCGCGGACGCGTCCGGGGCGATCGGGGCCGTGCGCTGGAACCCGATCGTCGATTGACGATGGGCCGGAGCCATGCCGAAGACGGCGGAGAGGAGCGCCGCCGCATAGTCGTCCTCGCCGAGATCCGGTCCGACCACCATCGCCCGGGACTTCTCGAGCCGTGGCCGGGTCGCGTCGGTCGCCCGCTTCAAGGA
>JBPCRG010000491.1:0-3833 GCA_050997095.1 Thermomicrobiales bacterium
GTGGAAGAACATCATCCCGAAGTCGAAGAGACTCGCCGAGATCGGCTCGCCGTCGACCGTGACGTGCCGTTCGACGAGGTGCCACCCGCGCGGGCGGACGATGAGCGTGGCGGTCTTGGCGTTGAGCTGGTACGTCTTTCCGTCCGGATTGGCGAAGGAGATCGTCCGCCGCACGGCGTCCTGGAGGTTCTTCTGGCCGGTCGTCACGTTCTCCCAGGTCGGGGAGAGCGCGTCCTCAAGATCGGCCATGAAGACTTTGGCGCCGGAGTTGAGCGCGTTGATGGTCATCTTGCGGTCGGTCGGGCCGGTGATCTCGACCCTGCGGTCGGTCAGCGCCGCCGGGGCCGGTCCGACGAACCACTTCGAGGCGCGGACCGCGGCGGTCGCGTCGAGGAACGTCGGCCGTTCGCCCGCCGCGATCCGCTCCCTGCGCTCGGCCCGGGCCGCGAGCAGATCGATCCGGCGCGTGTTGAACCGCCGGTGGAGATCCGCGACGAACGCGAGGGCATCGTCGGTGAGCACGCCGTCGGCGTCGTCGGGCACGGGGGCAAGAATCTCAACGCCGTCGACCATCGACCTACCCTTCCATACACTATCGGAGACCGTCCAAAGGAGGGGACGCGCGGCCCGCGCTCCGCAGCGATCGAGGCCGGTGGCGGAGCGTGGCCCGGGGACGGCGTCGAACGGCCGCCCGGCCGGAATCCGGACCGCGCCCAATTATGGCGCATAACCCCGGCCTCCCGCCGGGACGGCCCATTCCGCGCCGGGAACGGGCGCCGTCCGGGCAGCCGGAGCGACCGGTTCGCGGTGGCCCGAGGCGTCGGGCGGCTGGATCACGGGCGAGGACTAGGAACCCTAGTCGAGGTGGCGGCTGGGTCAGCCGGGGACGAAGAAGGGGACATCCTCCTCGTCGGCGCGGATGACCGGCTCGGGCTCCTTGCCCAGTTCCCGGGCGACGGCATCGCCCAGCTCGTTCACCTGATCGCGCAGGAATCCCATCGCGGTGAACGCGACGGTTCCGTCGGGGCGGATCAGGAAGACCGTCGGGGTGAACTGGACGTCGAAGGCGCGGGTGAGGGGGAACCCGTCCCCCTCGATCAGGATCGGAAAGGTGACCCCGCTCCGCCGGGCGAACGACTTCGTCACGGTCGCGGAATCCTGGGCCACGCCGATCACGGAGAGACCTTCGGAACCGCGCCGGGCCATGATGCGTTCAAGCATCGGGAACATGGTTTTGCTGGCTTGGCAGGAGCTCTTGTAGACGCCGAGCAGCACCGGCCCGCCGGCCAGGGCCGCCGCGATCGAGCGCGGCGTGCCGTCGCTGTCGGGATGGGGGGCGGTCATGTCGGGGGCGGAGGAGCCGACCTCGATGGGAGCCATTGCCAGACCTGCCTTTCGTTGCTAAGGTGGGGACCTCGCACACGCGCCATCACCATGCACATGCGGAGAGGCGGCCCGGCACGATGCCGGGACGGCCCAGAGAGCCCGGTCAGTATGGGGCATTCGGGAGGGATCGGCATGAACGACGCCGGACAGAGACGCAGGCCGTGGAGCGCGGCGTGGCGATGGGTGCTGATCGCGCTGACCCTGCTCGCGCCGGCGGGAATCGTCGCCGCGCGGCAGTTCGTCCCCTCCGGCGGATCGCCCGCCACGGGTCATGCCCAGGTGGTGACGCAGGGCGTCGCAAAGCTGCCGAAGGAGGCGCTCGTCTGGCGGCTGGTGGAGCGGACCGCGAAGCCGCGGGGCGAGGCCGATTCGGGCAAACGGGTGCTGGGCTTCGTGCTCGCGAGCGACGAGCCGGTGCTCCTCACCAACGTGACCGCGACAGGCTCCGAGGATGTCGCGCGGCTGGCTCCGGGCGAAGCGCTGCTGGTGAAGGCCGGGACGAAGCAGATCCGGGCCAGCCTCGGCGATCGGCCCGTCACCTACCTCGCCCTCGAACTGGTGCCCGAGCGCGGCGCGGCGGACGTCGGGACCGGCAAACTGCTCTTCACTTCCGCCACGTTCACGGCCCCTCCGGGGGAGCGCGATCTCGATCTCGTCCGCAACGTGCTCGCGCTCGGCGAGACGGCAACCTCGCCGAACTCCGGCGCCACGGTCGCGATCCTCGCGACCGACGGGGCCGTCGAGGTCACCTCCGCGGGCCGAAGCGGGCGGACCCTGCAACCGGGGGAGAGCGCGATCTTCCCGGCGGCCGATCTCACGCTCAAAGCCTTCGCGGCTACGAATGCGTCCAGCAATCATGGCGGCGTCGCCCAGCTGACAAACTCCCTGCAGACGCCGACTGGAGGGTCCAGCGCCTACGTGGTCGCCGTGATCGGCCCGGAGATCCCGCCCGCGCCGAAACCGTCGCCGACGACTGCCCCGTCGATCCCAGTCGCGACCGCCGCCGTCGTCGCGCCTCAGGCGACCGTCGCGGCGATTCCGACGGCCGCCGCCACCGTTGCGGCGACGGGTTCCATCGCGGTGCGGGTGAACCTATGCCCGGTCGGCGTGACGATCGACACGCCGGACCGCGGCGACTGCACGTCCATCCGCGACGGATACGACTTCGCGCTCAGCGGTCCCGCGGGAGACCTCACCTTGGCCGATGCGACGAACGTCGGCGACGTCTGGCGCTGGAGCGGTCTGCCGCTCGGGCAATACGGCATCGTCCAGTCGGTCTTTCCCAAGGGAATCGACTCCTACGCCATCCCCGGCTCGTCGGCGGTCGGCGGCTCCCAGCAAGACGGCTACACCGTGACCATCGACGGTTCCGCGCCGGACAACACGCTGAACGGCTACGATTTCCAGACCCCGACGCTCGGAAGCGTGATGGCGACCATCTACCGGTGTCCGCAGGACATGACGGCGCAGACGTTCGACCCGGCGGCGTGTCCGCAGTCCGGCGCGACCGAGGACTTCACCCTCTCCGACTTCAGCGTGAACCAGCTACTCGAGCCGACCGCCTCCGGACCGGGAACGGTTTCGTGGACGGGGCTCGCGCTGCGCGGCTACCAACTCTCGCAACGGACGTACCTCCGGGGATACTCGTCGTTCCTGGTCGACAGGGTCCAATACTCCGACTTCGGCGGTCCCACCTACGAACTCACCGCCGCGCAGCCGGATGTCTCAGTCGCGGTCTACGACCTCGCCGCGCCCGTCGTGATCGGATGAACGGGCGCAGCCCCCTTTCCCCCGAACTCGGGGAAAGGGGGAGACGACGTGAGAGACGGGCATCAGGAATGCCGATCTACAGAGCATTTGGGAGGACAACTGGGGATGACGGACTAGGAGGCACGCCCCATCTGTCATTCTGACGAAAGAAGAATCTCGTCGCGTTCGGAACCGGGCGGTTCAGCGCGGATGACGGGCTAGACGGGAGGTCGCGCCGCCGCCCAGGGCACCATCGCCTCGTAGGCGGCGGCGGCGCGCAGGACCGTCGAGTCGGCGCGCCAGCGGCCGACGATCTGCAGGCCGATCGGCAGCCCGGAGGCGTCGAAGCCGCAGGGGACGGTGGCCGCGGGCTGGCCGGTGGCGTTGAAGGGATACGTGAAGCCAGTCCAGCTCAGGTAGGTCGTCGCCCGGCCTGCGACGCTGCCCGGCTGGTCGAGCCCGACGGGGAACGCGGTGCAGGGCAGCGTCGGCGTCAGCACCAGATCGTAGCGCGACATGAACTCGCGCCAGCCATGGTAGTAGTCGTTGCGCGCGATGAAGGCGGCGGCCAGATCCAGCCCGCTTCGCCCACGCCCGCTTTCGACGACCGCCAGCCGTCCTTGATCGATCTGGTCGCGCACCTCGTCGAGATCGTCCCTGTTGATCGCCGCCATCGCCGTCGCCCAGATGGTATCGAC
>JBPCRG010000503.1:0-2987 GCA_050997095.1 Thermomicrobiales bacterium
CCATCACTGTGCGCCGAGCGTCCGAGCACAGGATGGGCGCCGCGGGACGGGGTCAGTTGGGCTGCTCCGGCTCCGGGACGATCCGCGGGGTGGCGGCCGGAACCTCCGGGACGCGCGGCGCCGTCAATACCGGAGCCGGGGCCGCAGACGACCTCGACTCGTCGCGGTTGTGGCCCATCAGCGACCCGAGCAGATCGATCGGCAGCGGGAAGACGATCGTGGTGTTCTTCTCGGCCCCGATCTCGGTCAGCGTCTGCAGGTAGCGCAGCTGGATCGTGACGGGGTTGCGATCGATCACCTCGGCGGCCAGCGCCAGCTGCTGGCTGGCCTGGAACTCGCCCTCGGCGTGGATGATCTTGGCCCGCTTCTCCCGCTCCGCCTCCGCCTGCCGCGCCATCGCCCGCTGCATCGTCGACGGCAGCTCGACGTCCTTTACCTCGACCACGGAGACCTTGATCCCCCACGGCTCGGTCTGCTGGTCGATGATCGCCTGAAGCTCGAGGTTGATCTTCTCCCGCTCCGAGAGCAGTTCGTCCAGCGTCGACTGGCCGAGGATGCTGCGCAGCGTCGTCTGCGAGATCTGCGACGTCCCGCGCACGTAGTCGGCGATGTTGACGACGGCGGCGTTCGGATCGACCACCCGGAAGTAGGCGACCGCGGTCACCTTGACGGTGACGTTGTCCTTGGTGATGACCTCCTGCGCCGGGATCTCCATCGTCACGGTGCGCAGATCGACCTTCATCATCCGCTCGATGAAGGGGATGAGCAGGATCAGGCCGGGACCGCGCGGTCCGACCAGGCGGCCGAGGCGGAAGACGACCCCCCGCTCGTATTCCTGCACGACCTTCACCGCCGCCGACAGGATCGTCAGGATGAACACGGCGACGACGGCGATGACGACCAATGTGGCTCCCATTGAACCCTCCTCTAAGAAAACCGGAGACGGGTCGACCGAAAAGACCTGAAGTGGAAGGGAATCGCTACCCTTCGGCGGCCACTGGACCTTTCGCGGGGGGCGGGCGGTCGAAATCGATCACCTGCCGGGCGTCGGATCGGGCGAACCGGTTGCCGTCGACGTCGATCCCGGTCGCGGGCCGCACCGTCACGCGCATGCCTTGGACATCGGTCACGACCACCGGAGCGCCGATCCCCACCGCGCCCGGGGAGACGCCCGCGCCGCCGGAGAGTTCAGCATCCCACAATTCTCCATGGACCTTCACCACCCCGCGCGGCGCGAACCCGCTGCGGACCTCGCCGACCTCGCCGATCAATGCATTCCTGCCCGTCACCGGCGGGCGCATCCGTGCGCGGAGGACCGCGGCGGCGAGGAAGACGGAGAAGAGGACCAGGCAGGCCGCCATCGCCCAGATCGCGGAGCGCGCGATCGCGAACCCCGGCGGGGCGTCGTCGCTGATCAGCAGGTAGGAGCCGAGGACGAAGCTGACCAACCCGCCCAGGGTGAGCGTGCCGAACGATGGCACGAAGAGGTCGGCGGCGAACAGGACAAACGCGAGCCCGATCAGCAGGGCCCCCGCCCAATTGACCGGCAGCGTGCCGAGGCCGAAGAGCCCCAGCAGCAGCGAGAGGCCGCCGACCACGCCCGGGACCGTCACGCCCGGGTGCGAGAGCTCGATGTACAGGCCGAGCAGGCCGAAGCTGACCAGCAGATAGGCGATGGTCGAGTCGGAGAGCAGCTGGAGCAGCCGCTCCACCCAGTTCATCCCGACGTCGACGAGCTGCGCGTCCTTGGTCGCGAGCACCGTCGATCCCGACGCCATCTGCACCGTGCGGCCGTCGATCATGGCGAGCAGCGTCGGCACGTCCGCGGCCAGGAGATCGACGACGCCGAGCCCCAGCGCCTGATCGGCGGTGATGTTGTCGGCGTCGCGGACGGCCTTCACCGCCCAGTCGACGTTCCGTCCGCGCAGGTTCGCGAGGTTCGTGATCTGGGCGACCGCGTCGTTGGTCACCTTCTTCTTGAGCGTGGCGCTGCCATCGGTCGCCCCGCCCGGCCCCTCGAAGATCGGCGAGGCCGAGCCGATGTTGGTGCCGGGCGCCATTGCCGCGACGTGCGCCGCATAGGCGATGTAGACGCCCGCGGACGCGGCCCGCGCGCCCCGCGGCGTGACGTAGACGACGACCGGCGTCGTGCTCTGGAGGATGTCGCGCACGATGTCGTCCATCGCGGAGCTTAGCCCGCCCGGCGTGTCCATCGTGAAGACGATCGCGGCCGCCTTGTCTGCCTCCGCGCGGGAGATCGCGCGGCTCACGTACCGCTCCATCGCGGGCGTGATCGTGCCGTCGATCGCGGCGACCACGACCCGTGGGCGGGCGGATTGCGCGCCGACGGCGAACGCGGGACCGATCGCGCCCAGGATCAGACCGGAGCAGAGGCAGAGCAGGCAAAGCCAGCGCAACGTGATTCCTGCGCCCGCCTGCCCTCGTGCGGAGCCGCGGGATGTGGCATGGATGGACATCGTCGTCCTTTGGAGCGATCCGGACGTGTTCCGAACCGCCGATGTTCGCGGACTTGAGACCATCAACGCCTGCGGCCCCTTGACTCTACGTCCGAATCAACCCGGCGGGTTGCCCGGCAAAGACTTTTGACGACAAAGGTCGCAGGTTGGGCGACCCGCGACGCATTCTGCGCGCCGTGGCGCGTCATCGCCCCGACCGACGACAGTTCTCGCCCGGCTCGAAGAGATTCCTGGATCCCGCCTGCGGGCTCCGCTCGGAATGACGGGACGTGGGGCGCCGCGGCGCGGTCGGGAGCGATGCCGGTTGACGGTGCGCAGACCAGCCAGTGGCCCGTCCGACGGCTTTCGTGACGCCCGCCGTCGCCTCCCCTTGCCCCCGAACTCGGGGGCAAGGGGCTCGTTCCCGTCCGACGACGACCCATGCCGTTGGACGGACCTCTCAGGGTGTCGGACGAGGAGGCGCGCCCCGCATGTCATTCTGACGCCCGCATGTCATTCTGACGAAGGAAG
>JBPCRG010000630.1:0-3567 GCA_050997095.1 Thermomicrobiales bacterium
GGCTCATTGATGGTGTAGACGCAGTTGATGTCACCGCCCTTCCGGAGGCAGTTCTCCATGGCGGTCTGGCTCAAGGCCTGGTCGCCATTGGCATCCTGACTGCAGACGACGCGGGAATCCGAGGCGAAGACGCTCTCGGCCGCGGCGGGGGTTGCGCCGCCGCCGGTCTCCGGGCCGAACCCTGCGAGGAAGCCGTTGTGCCGGAGGACGCTGACGGAGACCCCAGTCGAGCCGTCGATCGTGGCGATCACAGCCTTCTTGTCGCCGAAGACCGCCTTCGCGTACTGGCCGTCCAGGACGCCGGCCTTGAAGTTGTCTGTCGCGAAGAGCGCATCGGTAGCGTCCATTGGCTCGGTCGGGGTGTCAAGCGCGATCACGAGCACGCCCGCGTCCCGCGCCTTCTTGATCGCCGGCACGATCGCCTTGGTGTCGCCAGGGGTAATCAGAATGCCTTTTGCCCCGGCAGCGACCATGTTCTCGAGCGCGGCGACCTGTCCCGCGTTGTCGGCGTCGAATTGGCCCGACCCGGTCAGCAGTTTCGCGCCGGCGGCGTCTGCCGCCTTCTGCGCGCCCTCTTTCATCTTGACGAAGAACGGATTTGTCTCGGTTTTCGTGATCAGGCCGACGATGACTTTGTCTTGGGCCGCCGCGGGATGCGACGACAACGCGAGGATCGGTGAAATGGCGATCGCGAGCAGCGCCGCCATGACCACTACCCGACCAGCGGCTTGCTGGCCGAACCGACGTCGAGACTTCACGCGAGATCGCATGGTTCTCTCCCCTCCTGATCAACGCTCCGGCTCACATGCCGACGCGGCAACTTTTCCTGGATGCGTTGTCCACTATCGCGTTCCGGAGTTCGCCGGTCAACATCCACGAAGTCGGCGCGCTCCCGCGAAGCGACGTGAAAGCGTCGCGGCTCCTGCGCCCGCCCTGCGCGATTCCATTCGGCCGGTTGGAACACGCCAAATTCCGGTGCCCGTCGATGAACGAGGCTGGTCGGAAACGCCGGAGCAGGCCGGATCCTGCCCAAGCTTGTCGACGCGGAGAGCCGGGAATCCCCGCGGGGATTCCCGGCCGTGGAGCCCGCGCCGCGACGCTAGCCGTGGATGATCGACTTCAGCGAATTCGAGATCGCCACCGGGTCGTCGGCCTGCCAGACGTTGCGGCCGTAGATCACGCCCTTGGCCCCCGCCGCGACCGCGTCCCGCGTGCCTTGGAGCAGCACCGTCGGGTCGGCGCTCTTCGAGCCTCCCAACAGCAGAACCGGCACCGGGCAGCTGTCGATGATCTGGCGCATGGAGGTCGGATCGCCGGTGTACTCGGTCTTTATCGCGTCGGCGCCGAGCTCGACGGCCAGTCGGCAGCCGAACGCCAGCCGCTCGACGTCCTTCTTGTTCTCGATCCGCGTGCCCCAGAGCACCGCCTCGATGATCAGCGGCAAGCCTGCGCGGTGCGCCTCCTGCGCCGTCTGGGAGATCGCCCGCACGTTGTCGGCGAACAGTTGGCCCTGGTTGGCGCCGACCATCAGGAACTGGACGATGGCCTGCGCGCCGAGCGCGATCGCCTCGGTCGGGGAGATCAGGATCCGGTAATGCTCGCCCAGTTCGTCGATGAACTGGTGGTTGACGATGAAGTCGCCGCGGACGATCGGCGCGGGCGCGTCCTTGAACGCGAAGAGATGTCCGAAGAGCTCCAGCAGACCGGGGCCGACGAGCACCCCGTCGGGGCCTCCGGCGATGATCTGCTTGAGCTTGCCCTCGGCGTCGCCCCCGCCCTCGGGGACGCCGAGCGTCACGCCGTGGTCGAACGCGGTGATGAACGACCGTCCGCTCTGTTGCTGGAAAAGACGACCCAGACGCAGCTTGTATCCGCTCGCGCTCAAAACGCTCTACCCTCTTCTCCTTATGGAGTCCCGGCGATGGCCCGGCCACTTCCTCGAAAGTCGGTCCGGGGCAGCCGCCGCGACGCCACCATGCAGGTGTCCCGACTGACGTCCATGGTATGCAAGTCCGTTGCGCGCGTCAACACCCGCCGCTCGACCGGACGAACCGCCGACCCCCGACGATCCCGCCCCGGATCGACGCCGGGAACGCGGCCGACGTTGCGTCGACTTCGCGCACGTCAGCCGACGTGGGCCGCCACCCAGGCCAGCCCGAGCATCCCGGCCCCGACCGCGGTCACGGGAAAGAGGGTCGACACCGCGGCTGCCGGACGGACGACGTGCAGCGCGGCGTTCCCCGCGGTCATGGCCACGGTCAATCCCGCCGCCCACAGGATGCCGGCGCCTCCGCCTCCGACGACTCGGTCGAGCAGCACGATCAGCGCGGCGGAGAAGATCGAGGTGGACCAGGCCGCCGCCAGCGTGCCGCGCTCGCCGAGGCGGGTGGTCAGCGTCCGCAGCCCCGCGCGGCGGTCGGCGGCGATGTCGGGCGCGGATTGGGCGAGGTAGACGCCGACGACGGCCAGCGCGCCGAGGGGGTAGAGCGCGAGCAGCGCCGGGCGGAAGCGGTCGAGCGCGACCGCCCCCCAGATCGGCAGGAGGGGCAGCGCGGCGAGATAGGGGACCCAGGCGAACATCGTCCGCTTGAACCAGATGCTGTAGGCCACGCCGATGCCGTTCCCGACGACGACGAGCAGAAACGCCGCCCCGCCGAGCGGCGCCCCGGCCGCGACCGTCAGCGCCGCGCCCGCCGCCATGGCGATCCCGGCTCCCCGCAGCGAGACCAGACCCGCGGGGATCGGCTTGTCGGGCTTGGTCGCCCGGTCGTTGTCGAGGTCGACAATCTCGTTCGCGACCCCGACCACGACCTGCCCGCCGAGCATCGCCAGCGTCATCAGCGCGAGCCGCCACGCGGGAGGCCACCCGCCAGCCACGACGATCGCCAGCGCGACCGTCAGCCCGACGACGACCAGCAGCGGCGCCGCGTGGGGCAGCCGCAGATAACCCAGCGCCACCCGGCGTCGCGAATCGCCTATCCCCGGCTGAACGCGATGGTCCTCGCTCATCGTTCTCGCTTCCGGCCTTCCGTGACGGACGCGCTCTCCGGCGGACCAGTAGACTGTCGGCATTCAGTCGGCGGAATTGGTCGCCCGCCGCGGCCGTTCCGTCACGGTCCATCGATCCGGAAAAGGAGCACGCGGATGAGTTCGTCGCAATGGGATCCGTGGGGCGACGCTTTTCGCCTTCGGGATGTCGTGGAGACGATATTTGACGGGAACTTCACCCAGCAACCGAGATTCGACGCCACGACCGTGCTCGGCTTGGCCGTCGACGTCCGGGAGACCGACCGCGAATTCACGGTCAGCGCCTCCGTCCCCGGCGTGCCGCCGGACCACGTCGCGATCACGGTGCTCGGTGACGCATTGCGCATCGCCGGGGAGCGTCGGCGGCCGCCCGTCGCCGATGGTCAGGGCGAGGGGCATCCCGGCGGGCGCTGGCTCCTGCACGAGCGCCACAGCGGCCCCTTCGACCGCACGATCCGCCTGCCGTCGCCGGTCGACGTCGAGTCCGTCACCGCCGACTTCAAGAACGGCGTCCTGACCGTGACGCTGCCGAAACTCGAC
>JBPCRG010000109.1:0-5384 GCA_050997095.1 Thermomicrobiales bacterium
GACGTCCGGCGACTGCCGCGGGGTGGTCGACTCCGGGATCAGCGGATGGGCGCACGGGGCCTGGATCGGAGCGGCCACGCAGGGAGGCGGAGGGGGCGGCGGCGGTCAGGACCCCGGCTCGGGCAACACCGGATCCGCAACCGTCACCAGCGCGCTGAATCTTCGGGCAGGTCCGAACAGAAGCGACAGCGTCATTCTCGTGATGCCCGGAGGCGCCGCCGTGACGCTCACCGGCGCGAGCGGCGGCGGCTTTCTCGGCGTCACCTACAACGGCACGGCCGGATGGGCGTTCGCCGACTACCTCGACACCTCGGGCGGCGGAGGGGGCGCCGAAACCCCCGTGCCCCCCGGGACGGGCAACGCCATCATCGACATCATCTACGCCGCCGCGGACCGCTACGGGCAGCCCCGCGCCGACATGCTGCGCGTCGCGCAGTGCGAATCCGGGCTCGACCCGAACAACTACACGCCGCCCTACGGCGCCAGCGGGCTCTTTCAGTTCCTGCCCGGCACCTGGGCGACGACTCCGTATGCCAACGACGACATCTTCGACGCCTACGCCAGCGCGAACGCCGCCGGCTGGATGTGGTCCGTCGGCCGTCGCAACGAATGGGTCTGTCAGTAGAGCCGTGAGCCGTGAGCCGTGAGCCGTGAGCCGTGAGCGTACGTTCCGTCGTCGTAGGGGAGGGTCCCGTGCCCTCCCATGTCCCGCAGGGCATGATCTCGTTCGCCGACGGGAATCCTGCCTCAGCCAACAGGCCTATCGACCTTCGGTCGATGGGAGGGCACGGGACCCTCCCCTACGACGACGGTGGGGGTCCATACCATGTCGGAGGATATCGATCCTGCGCATCGGAGTCTTATCCTGTCGCCAACGGCGGGAAGCGGGCGTCGAGCCAGGCAAGCATCTCGGCGATGACGGCATCCTTCTCGTAATCGTTGAAGATCTCGTGACGGTTCTCCGGCCAGAGCTTGAGGGTCTTGTCCGCGCTCGGCGCCTGGTCGTGGAGCGCCTCGGTGGCGCGGGGGCTGGTCAGCTTGTCCTCGGCTCCGTGCATCAGCAGCATCGGCAGGCGCAGCTCGGCGAATCGCCGCTGCGCATCCTCGCCGGCCAGCAGCAGGGCGCGGACGAAGCCGAGTCGCGTGGGCGTATTGACGTTCAAGGGATCGGCGGCGAATTGCCGTTCGATCTCGGGATCGCGCGCAAGCACACCGACCGCGGTGGGCGGGGCCGCGAGGCCCGGCGCCACGCGGCCGAGGAACATCAGCAGCGACCGCCGCCACCCCGGCATCCCCTCGTCGATCTTGAAGGCGGGCCCGCTGAGCACCAGCGCCGCGATCTCCTCCTGTTGCGCGAGCGCGTACCGCGCCGCGATCAACCCGCCCATCGAGTGGCCGACCACCACCAGCGGCGCCCCCGGCGTCCCCCGCTTCGCGTGCCGGACGAGCAGGCCGAAATCTTCGACGTAGTCGTCGAAGCGGCCGATCACGCCCCGTTCCCCCTCGCTCCGGCCGTGGCCGCGATGGTCGACGGTATAGACCGCGTACCCGTGGCTGGTGAGCGCGCGGACGACGTGCGCGTACCGTCCGGCGTGCTCGCTCTTGCCGTGGGCAAGCGCGACAATCGCGCGAACGGGCCCGACGGCGTCCCACATCTGCGCATGCAGGCGCAGCCCGCCGACGCCGGTCAGCGCGAAGGTCACGGGAGACGGCGCGCGCTCGTTCACCCTATCGCTCCTCTCTCTGCGTGAACCGAACCCGAGCGCCACATGGGTGGTCATTGTCTCACGGCCCGAACCGCACGATCTTTTTGTGCGCCGCCTCTGAGCGGTCCATCCATCGTCGATCGATCTGTTAAAAGGAGGACGACGAGATCCTTCGTGCCTCAGGATGACCCCTGGAGTGTCATTCTGACGAAGGAAGAATCTCGTCGTTTCCTCGGGATCCCGACAATCGACGATCGATCTGGCGGAGGGAGGATGTCGGGATCCTTCGCACCTCGGCATGAAGGGGGAGGAGGCCCGCCCCGCATGTCATTCTGACGAAGGAAGAATCCCGTCGTTGTCCGGCGCATCACCACTGTGACGATGGTCGGACGTCTGAGAATGTCACGGACTGGGTGCCGCCGCGTCATGCGAGAGCGCAATCCCGTTGCAGACGACGACATCGGCGAGGCGCTCGGCACGGCGATCGTCGACGGCGGTCTTTTCAGCCATCTGCACGAGGACCATGAGCCCGAGATCCGCGCCTGGATTGCCCGCGGCTGATCGGACGGACGCGGTGACGTGCGCCCGTGGGGGATTTAGGACGGAGAGTACACTTGCGGGTGGCGCGGTTCGCGTGAAGAAACGCGCGTCGCCCCCGCCTGCGCGGCGTCCCCTCCCTCCGTCACCCACCCGAAAGGGCTCCACGTTATGTCTGCCACGGTGGAACTCAGCAAAGCACAGATCATCGACCTGCTCCGGCCGGTCAACGACCCGGAGATCGGCCGCAGTCTGGTCGAGCTCAACATGATCCCGGACGTCACCTTCGACGGCCGGAACGTGACCGTCCACGTCGAGCTCACCACCCCGGCCTGCCCGCTCAAAGGCAAGATCGCCGACGACATCCGCGAGGCGCTGGCCGCGGTTCCGGATCTCGGCGACGTCTCCTTCAAGTGGACCTCGCGGGTGCGCGCTAGCTCCGGCGGGCGCTCCGACGCGCAGCCGATCTTCGGCGTGAAGAACACGATCGCCGTCGCCTCCGGCAAAGGCGGCGTCGGCAACTCCACGGTCGCCGTCAACATCGCCGTCGCGCTGGCCAAGGCGGGCGCGAAGGTCGGACTGCTCGACACCGACGTCTACGGCCCCAGCATCCCGCTGATGATGGGCGTCCGCGACAAGCCGCTGATGCGGAACAACAAGATCGTGCCGCTCGAGGCCTACGGCGTGAAGCTGATGAGCATCGGCTTCATCCTCGACCCGGACAAGGCGCTGATCTGGCGCGGCCCGCTCGTCGCCCAGTTGATCAACCAGTTCCTCAACGACGTCGATTGGGGCGACCTCGACTACCTGGTGCTCGACCTGCCGCCCGGCACCGGCGACGTGCAGCTGACGCTCGTCCAGAAAATCCCGATCTCCGGCGCGGTGATCGTGACCACGCCGCAGGACGTCGCGCTGGCCGACGCGAAGAAGGGCCTGAAGATGTTCGAGGAGGTGAAGACGCCGATCCTGGGCATCATCGAGAACATGAGCGGATTCGTCTGCCCGAACTGCCGCGAGGTCCACGACATCTTCGGCTCCGGCGGCGGCCGGCGCATCGCCGAGGAGAACGGCGTCGAGCTGCTCGGGCAGATCCCGATCGAGTCCGTCGTCCGCGAGGGCGGGGACGAGGGCACGCCCGTCGTCGCCACGCACCCCGAGTCGCTGACCGCCGCCGCCTTCCAGCGCGCCGCCGAGCGCGTCGCGGGCCGCCTCAGCGTCGAGGCCGCGCGCAAGCCCCGCAAACCGACCATCATGTTGAAGACGATGAGGTAGAGGGGCTTTGGGCCGTGAGTTTTGAGAGACAAGAGATTAGAGATAAGGAACGAAAGCTGACGGCGGTGGGCAGCGACGTCGCAGATTTGGCGCGCCGCCGTCGGTCTCAGCCCTGGAAGGGCTTGGTCGGCGTAGACCTGGATGCTTTCTGGGCGTTCAAGCCGGGCCGGCCGGCGGCCGCGCGCCTTATCGCCTGTCCCTCCGGGGCAGCCGGAGATCTTCCGTGCCGTTGAAAGGGATCACCGCATGACGCCTCCCATCCGCGCCCGTCGGCCGTTCGCGGGTGAGGGCGACCTGCCGGCGCTGATCGCGCTGCTCACGGCCTGCGAGGCGGCAGACCGGTTGGGCGCGAAGATCGCCCGCGCCGATTTGGAGGAGGACTACATCCTCGACGAGGAGGGCTGGCGGAAGTCGGTCGCCGTCTGGGAGGACGGCGCGGGGGCGATGGTCGCCCAAGCCGGGATGTGGTCGCCCGACGAGGCGGATGTCGGCCCGCTCGCCTATCTCCTGTTCGATGTCCATCCGGACCACCGCGACGACGCGTTCGCGGGCGAGGTGATGGATTGGATCGAGTCGACCGGCTCCGACCTGATGGGGCCGGGCGGCAAGATGAATGCGCACATGCGCGACGACGCGCGGTGGAAGAACGGACGGCTTGAGGAGCGCGGGTTCGCGCCGGAGCGGTGGTACCGGAAGATGCGCCGTCCGCTGCCTGGCCCCCTTCCCGACCCCCGCTTCCCGGCGGGCTACGCGAGCCGGACTATCGCCGAGGCCGGCAGCGTCGACGCCTGGGTCGATCTCCACAACGCCGCGTTCGTCGATCATTGGGAGCATGTGCCGCTGGCCGTCGAGCGCCGCCGCCAAGAGCTCGCCGGTCCCGGCTATCGGACCGATCTCGACCGGGTCGCGGTCGCTCCCGACGGCTCGCTGGCGGGATTCTGCTGGTGCCATCTCGTCGACTACGAATCGGGCGAGCGGGAGCACTGGGTCCGGCTGATCGGCGTCCATCCGGAGCACCGGCGGCGCGGCGTCGCCCGCGCCATGCTCCTCGACGCGCTCGCCCGCCTGGCCGCGGCCGGAGCGGCGGACGCCCTCCTCACCGTCGACTCCGCCAGCCCGACGGGGGCGAACCGTCTCTACGAGGATGTCGGCTTCACGACGGAAAGCACGCACGTGGCGTATTCGAAGCGCGTCCCGTAGCCGCGGAACGATGGCATCGGCACTCCCGACCGCACTCTGACGCCGTCGTTGAAGAGTGGGGCGATCGGTTCCCCCCGCCGGAATCCCGACCGCCGGGGAGCGCGGCTACGCCAGGCCGCGATCGTGGGCGAGGACCGCCGCCGCGGTCCGTGACGGGACGTCGAGCTTCCGCAGGATGTTGCCGACGTGGACATGCACCGTCCGCAGGCTGATCGAGAGCGACTCGGCGATCTGCTGGTTCTTCCAACCCATCGCCACGAGCGCCAGCGTCTCGCGCTCGCGCGCGGAGAGTCCGAACGGGACGGCTTTCGGCGCGGGAGCGGAGACGGGAGGCTCGGCGTCGACGTCCGCGAGAACCGTCTCCGCCACCTCCGTGATCTCGCCGATCGAGGCGCCGATACCATCATCCCAGGCCGCCCGGAACGTCTCGGGGCCGAGCGATCCCCGCATCGCGGAGAGCACGTGGTCGCGTTGGGCGCGGTCGGGGGGAGGCAGGACCCGGCCGCGGGAACGCCGCCACTCCTCGGCCGCCGCGGCGAGGAACGTGGTCGGGCGCGGAGCGCCGATGGCGGCGGCGAGATCCGCCAGCTGGTCGAGCGAGATCGCCACGCCCCAGACGTCGGCGTTGCCATGGGCGGTGGAGACCGCCTCGCCCCGCGCGGGCCGGGC
>JBPCRG010000602.1:0-2871 GCA_050997095.1 Thermomicrobiales bacterium
GTTCGAGACTGCGTCGGGCCAAGACGTGGGCGGCCTCTGGCGGCACTGGTTCGAAGCCCCGGACGGCCGGCAGGACTCCCGTCCGGCCGACCTCGTCCAGCTCCTCAAAGATCTGAGCAGGTGATCCGCCGCCGCCATGCCGACGCCTTCCCGCACGAAACCGAACGCCGGCGCCATGAAGCGGCGTGAACGCCCGTCGCGGGGACCCGCCAGCGCGGGGCCGCTGGCGGTGGCCGTCGCGACGCGGATCGCGCTCGCCGGGTTGGCGTGGTTCTCGCTCCGGATCTTTCCGCGCTTCCCGCTCTATCCTGAGCAGTTGCCCGACTCGTTCCTGCCGGCGCACCCCGCGCTCGACGGCTGGGCGCGCTGGGACGCCGCCCACTACATCGCAGTCGCCCGATTCGGGTACGGCGCGGCGGAGAATCCGAGTCCGCACGGAGGGCTGGGCTTCTTCCCGCTCTATCCGCTGCTGATGCGCGGCCTGGTCGGGACCCTGCGCGTCGCCCCGACCCCCGGCGCGCTGGCGCTCTCCGGGATCGCGATCAGCGCGGGGTGCTTTTTCGCCGCGATCCCGCTGCTCTTCCGGCTGGCCCGCGAGACTGCGGGCGACGAGGCGGCGATGAACGCGGTCGTCCTGCTGTGCCTGGCGCCGTTCGGCTTCTACTTCACCGCGGCCTATTCGGAGTCGCTCTTTCTGCTCCTCTCGCTGGCGAGCCTGGTCCTCGCCCGGAGCGGCCGCTGGCGCGCGGCGGCCTGCGTCGCGGGGTTGGCGTCGGGATCGCGCCTGGTCGCGCTGGCGCTGACCCCGGCCCTGCTCCTGCTCGCGCACCGGCGCGGCGCGGCGAAGCGGACGCTGGTCGAGATCGCGGTGCTGGGGCCCTCGGGTCTGCTGCTCTTCTTCGCCTATTGCTGGCGCAGGTTCGACGATCCGCTCGCCTACTTCCACGCGCAGGCGACCTGGGGCGGCTGGAGCGAGCACGTGCGCTTCTACGCCGAACTCTTCGCGCGCCATCCCAAGGAGGCGCTGAGCGGCGACCCGCGCCATCTCGTGATCGTGCTCAACGTCGCGCTCGCGCTCCTTTTCATCGCCGCCCTGCCCGCGGTCTGGCGGCGGCTCGACCCTGCGACCGCGCTCTTCACCACGTTGCTGATCGTGGTGCAGGGGTCGTTCACCTGGGTCTCGCTCGGCCGCTACCTGCTTCCCGCGGTGGGCGTCTACCTCGTCGCCGGGCAATGGCTGGCCCATCCGCGCTGGCGCGGCTGGCCCCGCGACGCGCTGCTGCTCTGCCTCGCGATGACGCTGTCGGTGCTCACCGTGCTCTACGCCCACGGCTTCTGGGTGATTTGAGGTGGGGGCGGCGACACGCCGTGGAAGTCAAGGAAGGGGATTGAACAAGAACCTCCCAGTCGTCCGCTGAACACGTCCAGCGCCGTTACGGGGAGGTATTTACCCTTCAATGATATCAGGGTCGTCGGGTAATCCTCGCACTCGTCGGTCTATGCATCGTGATCTGTCTTCCGCCATGCCGGCGACGGTTCTGGCTCCGCTCGAAGGGATTCCTGGACCCCGCGACTCCGCCTGCGGGCTCCGCTCGGAATGACGTGGTGGGGGGGCGTCGTCGATGGCAACGCTGCCAATCGGTCTCGCATGGACCTTCAACACGTGCAGATGGGAAGATCTTAGGGCTGGTCGATCGTCACGCCGTGCTTGGCCGCGTAGGCGTCGATGATCCGGCGGGCGATGCTGAGCTTCATCGGCACGTGCGGCAGGGCGTCCGGGCGGAACCATCGGGCGTCGGCGATCTCGGCGCCGTCGATCGCGATCTCGCCTCCGGCGTGCTGCGCGGTGAAGCCGATCATCACCGAGTGCGGGAAGGGCCATGGCTGGCTGTCGAAGTAGGCGATCCTGTCCACCGCGATCCCGACCTCCTCGCGGATCTCCCGCCTGACCGTCTCCTCCAGCGATTCCCCCGGCTCGACGAACCCGGCGACGAGCGCGTACATCCCGTCGGTGAACTGCGCCCCGCGGGCCAGCAGCACCTCGTCGCCGCGCTCGACGAGCACGATCACCGCGGGCGAGAGCCGGGGGAAGCTGGTCAGGCCGCACCGCGGGCAGCGTTTGGCCCGCTCCGTCGCCACGGGCTCCATCCGCTCTCCGCAGCGTCCGCAGAACTGGTGCGTGCGGTCCCATTCGATGATCTGCGACGCCCGGCCCGCCAGCTCGAAGAGCCGCTGCCCGACGAGGCAGTGCACGGCGCGCAGGCCCGTGAAACGCATGCCGTCGGGGGCCGGGGCGTCATCCGGCAGCTCGACCGCGAAGGCCGGGCGGCCGGTGAGGTGGCCGAGGAAGTGGGAGCGCACGGGGGTGAAGAGCTGCGCGATGTCGGGGACGAACGGGATCCGCCGCTCCGCGCCCGCGATCTCGTCCGCGTGGAGCAGCAGGTCGGAGCCGCGGAAGGCGAACCAGAAGGCGGATTCGTCGCCTGCGCGCTCGGGAGGGGTGACGGCGGGAACGAAATGGTCGGGCATCGGAGTGGGCACCTGTCGGCCGTGGGCCGCGAGCCGTGCGGCGATGAGGCATTGTATCGCCTCTTCTACGGCGCGAACGGTACGGTGGACGATTTCGGCGAGGACCTACCGTCCGCATTTCTCCCAATCCGTGATCCCGCACGCCACCATGCCGAGGTCATGAAAATCTCTTGCAGCGCGGGCGTCGTCGAGCGGCGCTGGCAGACGGCGTCTCACGGCAAGAGATCCTTCGTGACCTCAGTAGTCCGTCAAGGCTTTCCTGCCGGGTCGATGTGGCCCGATTCCCGCCTGACGGTGGTCTCCAGACCCGACAGTCGGCCCTTGACGGACTACTCAGGATGA
>JBPCRG010000185.1:0-4932 GCA_050997095.1 Thermomicrobiales bacterium
TCGCCGGGTTCGGGATCACCCCGGTCCGGGTCCGCCGCCGCCCGCGGGTGAGCGTGCTCTCGACTGGCGACGAGCTCGTCGAGCCGGGCGACCCGGTCGGTCCCGGCCAGATCCGCGACTCGAACCGCTTCAGCCTGCTCGCCGCGCTGTCGACGCTCGGCGTCGAAGTCGTCTTGTCCGGGGAGGCTCCCGAAGACAGGGCGCGACCCAAAAGCCTGGTTCCATAGCGAGTCGCAAACAGAGAAGTGGTGGTGACGAGCGGCGGCGTCTCGATGGGCGACATGGATTTCGTGAAGGCGATCCTCGGCGAGATCGCCGAGGTGCATTTCCGCCGCGTCTTCATGAAGCCCGGCAAGCCGTTGAACTTCGCGACCTCGGGCAGGACCCTGATCTTCGGGCTTCCCGGCAACCCGGTCTCCGCGCTCGTCTCCTTCGAACTGTTCATCCGGCCCGCGATCGCCCGGATGTCCGGCCGCGCCGTCATCGATCGCCCCCGCGTCGCGGTCGTCCTGGCGGAGCCGACATCGCCCACCGACCGGATCGAGTACCAGCGGGCGACGGTCCGGGTGGAGCGCGACGGACGAATCCTCGCGACCGTGACCGGGGCCCAGCAATCGTCGCGCCTCGCCTCGTTCGTCGACGCGAACGGCCTGCGGACCATCCCTCCGCGGGCGACGGCATACGCGGCGGGCGAGATCGTCGACGCCCTTTTGATCGGCGCGCCGATCAGCGGCTGACGCCGCAGCCGATGAAATCGGGTCCGGAAGCACGGGCCCGGACGCCTGTCGGCGTTCCGTCCGTGGCGCCGACTTTGCGGGTGGTTCGCGTCGGACCGGGGCGGGAACAAATCCCGACTCCGTTTCCTCCAACCGAAGGTGGCGCCGGATATGGCGCGAAAGGAGTTCAACGTTGGGTGACAAGAGCCAAACCGGCGGTGTCGGCGATTTCAGCGACCTCGAATACGATCTGCTCACGACCCTCGGCAACCTCCTGCAGGGCAGCGCCGTGCTGACCGAGTACGCGGAGGACGCCGAGGAAGCGGGTGATCTTGAGGCCGCGGAGATTTTCCGCGTGATTCAGGCCAACAACCTCGACTCCGCGCGGCGGGTGCGCAGCGCCCTCGCCCGGGTGCTCAACGCGAAATAGCGCATTGACTCGTGTCTCCCGCTTGCCGGGTGAATGACGAGATCCTTCGCGCGTCGGGCGACCGTCGGGGCGCGAGGGATTTCTTCGTCTCCGCCATCAAGTGGAAAACGTGCTTGGCACACGCAGCCCTCGTCCCCGCGGCTCTATGCGACGCGATCACGACCCCGCGATCACGTCGGCTATGCTTGCGACCTCAATTCAACTTTGATCCAACCCGCAACCGATCGAGGCCCCTGCATGACGTTCTCCGACCGGGATGCGCTGATCGTCGAGGCGGTGCGCACACCGGTTGGACGCTACGGCGGGGCGCTGAAGGATGTCCGCCCGGACGATCTCGCGGCGATCGTCATCCGCGCGGTGGTCTTGCGGACGGGCATCGACCCCGCGACGATCGAGGACGTGCTCCTCGGCTGCGCCAATCAGGCGGGCGAGGACAACCGCAACGTCGCGCGGATGGCCGCGCTGCTCGCGGGCCTGCCGACGACCGTGCCGGGGCAGACGATCAACCGGCTCTGTGGGAGCGGGATGCAGGCGGTCGCGAGCGCGGCTCAGGCGATCAAGGCGGGCGAGGGCGGCTGCTTCATCGCCGGAGGCGTCGAGAGCATGTCCCGCGCGCCCTTCGTGATGGCCAAACCCGCCTCCGCCTTCCCGCGCGGCGACCAGTCGCTGGTCGATACGACCATTGGCTGGCGCTTCGTCAATCCCGCCCTTGCCGCGATCCACCCGCCGTTGACGCTGGGCGAGACCGCCGAGCGGATCGCCGACCGGCTCCACGTGAGCCGCGCCGATCAAGACGTCTTTGCGCTTGAGAGCCAACGCTGCGCCGCAGTCGCGATCGACGAGGGCCGGTTCGCGGGGCAGATCGTGCCGGTCACGGCCCCCGCCGGGCGGGGCGGAGCGGTCGTCGTCGACCGGGACGAGCATCCGCGCCCGGAGACGACGGCGGCCCGACTCGCCTCGCTCAAACCGGCGTTCCGCAACGGCGGCACGGTCACCGCGGGCAACTCCAGCGGCATCAACGACGGCGCGGCCGCGCTCCTCGTCGTCTCGGGCGCCCATGCCCGCCAGGTCGGCGCGCGTCCGCTGGCGCGGGTGCTGTGCACGGCGGTCGTCGGCGTCGATCCGTCGGTCATGGGCATCGGACCGGTTCCCGCGACCCGAGAGGCGCTGCTCCGGGCGGGAATCGGGATCGCCGACCTTGACGTGGTCGAGCTCAACGAGGCGTTCGCGGCGCAGGCGGTGGCCTGCATCCGGGAGCTCGGCCTCGACCCCGCAAAGGTAAACCCGAACGGCGGGGCGATCGCGCTCGGGCATCCGCTCGGGTCGACCGGGGCCCGGCTGCTGACCGCGCTCGTCCACGAGCTTGAGCGGCGGAAGGGCCGATACGGTCTGGTCACGATGTGCATCGGCGTCGGGCAGGGGATCGCGATGGTCGTGGAGCGCATCGACCGCGGCGACTGACGCGCCAGACCGGCATCCCGCCTCGGACTGCTTCCGGCCGTATAGTTGCCGACCGAACACCGTCGAGAACCGCCGGACGCGCCACCCGGTCACACATAGGGACGAGATCAAGCCACCATGCGGATTCAGCTCCGGTATTTCGCGGTCGTGCGCGAGGCGATGGGGCGGGCCGACGAGACCCGCGACGTCCCTGCCGGGTCCACCGCGGGCGATCTCTTCGATTCGCTCGTCGCCGACGCCCCGAGGCTGGCCGGTCTCCGGCGCTCGATCATGCTGATGGTGAACCAGGAATACGTCGACCCGGCGCATCCGCTCGCCGAGGGCGACGAGTTCGTGATCATCCCGCCCGTCAGCGGGGGCGCCCACGGCCGCCTGTTCCGCGTCTCCCCCGACCCGATCGACCCGCGGGAGGCGGAGGGCGCCGTCGCCGACCCCGGCTCCGGAGCCGTCGTCACATTCACCGGCAACGTGCGCGACAACGCCCGCGGCGAGTCGGTCTCGGCCCTGGACTACGAGGCCTACGCGCCCGCCGCCGAGAAGATGCTCGAGCGCATCGCCGACGAGATCGCGGAGCGCTGGGGGCTGCGCCGGGTCGCGATCATCCATCGCGTCGGATCGCTGCAGGTCGGCGAGGCCAGCGTCGTGATCGCGATCTCGTCGCCGCATCGCGACGCGGCGTTCGACGCCTGCCGCTACGCTATCGAACGCCTCAAGGAGATCGTGCCGATCTGGAAGAAGGAGCACTACGCGGGAGGCGCCAGCTGGATCGGCAGCGAGGCTGACTACCAGCGCGAGATCGGCCGTCTCCCATAGACCCAGCCCGCGAATCGGACCGCGACCATCCCCATACCGATGTCTACATACTTAATACACAACTGCCCTTTCGGGAGTATAATTCGGTGACGCGGTCTTTCTTCTCGCCGCCTCTCATCGAAAGGACACCGTCCATGACGGACACGCTCGTCGCACAGACAGTCGATCTCTCCGGTCTCACCTCCGATTCCCTCGTCCGCCGCCGCCGTCCGGCGATCGCCGACGATGCGACCCAACTCATCGGGAACACGCCCCTCGTCCGGCTCTCCCGCTTCGCCAAGAACACGCCCGCGACGCTCGTCGGCAAGATCGAGTCGTTCACCCCCGGATTCTCCGTGAAGGACCGGATCGGGGTGGCGATGATCGAGGACGCCGAGGCCCGCGGCCTGATCACCCCCGGCGAGACGACCCTCGTCGAGCCGACCAGCGGCAACACCGGGATCGCGCTCGCCTGGGTCGCGGCCTCCAAAGGCTACAAACTCATCCTGACCATGCCGGAGAGCATGAGCCTCGAGCGCCGCGTCCTCCTCCTCGGTTTCGGCGCCGAGGTGGTGCTCACTCCGGGATCGGAGGGCATGGCCGGTGCGGTCGCGCGGGCCGAGGCGATCCTGGCGGCGACCGCGAACTCATGGATGCCGTCGCAGTTCTCCAACCCCGCCAATCCGGAGATCCACCGCAAGACCACCGCGGTCGAGATCTGGCAGGACACGGCGGGCGAGGTCGACATCATCGTCGGCGGCATCGGCACGGGCGGGACGATCACCGGAGTCGGCCAGGTGCTGAAGCACCTCAAGCCGGGTCTGCAGGTGATCGGCGTGGAGCCCTCCGAGTCGCCGATCCTGACCGGCGGCCAGCCGGGCTCGCACAAGATCCAGGGCCTCGGCGCAAACTTCGTGCCCGACGTGCTCGACCGCTCGGTGATCGACGAGATCGTGCACATCGACAGCGACACGGCGATGGCGACGGCCCGGGAGATCATGCGCACGGAGGGTCTGCTCAAAGGCATCTCCTGCGGAGCCGCCGCCGCCGGAGCCCGGATCGTCGCCTCCCGCGAGGAGAACCGGGGCAAGCTGGTCGTCGTGATCCTGCCGGACACCGGCGAGCGCTACCTGAGCACGCTGCTCTTCGCCGACCTCCGCGAAGAGGCGTCCGCGATGACCGCCGCGAAGTAGGGCAGGCGGGTTCGAGTGTTCGGACCCCCGTTGATCCGTTGCTGGTCGAACGACGACGAGATTCTTCCTGCGTCAGAATGACATGCGGGGAACGTCTCCTCCGGCGTCGTCCTGATTGGTTTGTCCAACGGCCCCCTTTCCCCCGAGTTCGGGGGCAAGGGGGAGGCGACCGGTGCCGTTGGACAGAGCACTGGGAATGACCGATCGAGCCCGCCTCCTCCGCCGTCATCCTGAGTACAGTGACTAGCGTCATTTGTCATGGTGGCGCCGATGTGGCGGGGAGAGGGGGCGGAACGGCCGCGTCGACCCCGAGGAGGAATGTCATCATGCCGGTCAGACA
>JBPCRG010000200.1:0-5207 GCA_050997095.1 Thermomicrobiales bacterium
GGCGGACCCGGGGAATATGCTCCCCGGGTCCGCCTGAAACTCATCGCCGCTCGAACCGCCGTATTCGTTTCATACGTCAACCGCCAAGTTGACGCCTTGGGGACATCGGAGCGCTACCCTCGGTCGGGCGCGTCGCTGCCGATGTACATCTCCTCGGGCACCGTGCACATCGCCGAGAATCCCGGCCAGTGCAGGCTGGAGATGCCGTTCGCGTCGGCCTTGATGAAGTCGCCCTTCAGCCACGGCTTGAGGAATTGGACCGGGGTGCCGTGGTAGACGAAGACGCCCGGGACGTCGGCGACCAGGATCTTCTCCGCCTCCTGGAACATCTTCACGCGCTCCGCTGGGTCGCCCAGGAATTCGGAGGCGGCCTTGAGCTTGGCGTCGAAATCGGGGTTGACCCACGAGTGGCGCCCGCCGCTCTTCCAGACGCTGAGCATGTTCGAGGGGTCGAGGTAGTCCATGCCGTAGCGCACGTAGCCGAGCGGGATCTGGGTCGGCTTCGCGTTGAGGGCGGCGGTGAAGCCCTGCGCATCCTTTTCAAGCAGCTCGACGTCGATGTTCAGGTTCTGCTTGAGCATCGCGGCCAGCGCGCCCGCTACAGTCTTGTCGAGCGGGGTGGGGGCCCGAAGCCAAAGCTGCTGCTTCGGGAAATCCTTGCCGTCCGGGAATCCGGCATCGGCCAGCAACTTTTTGCCCATCTCGACGTTGTAGGCCTGGATCTCCTGCAGAGCCTCCCGCTGCGACGCCGGGAATCCCGGGGCCAGCCACGAATACGCCGGCGTGCCACCGGGGCCGAGCACTTTGCTCTTGAGCGTGTCGCGGTCGATCGCATGGCTCCACGCCTGGCGGACCTTGAGGTTGTCGAACGGGGCCTTGGTCACATCAAAGAAGATGTACCAGGTCGGGAAGTCACCGACACCCGAGTAGACCTCCTTGGCCGTCTTCGCGTCGTTCATCATAAGCGTGAGCGCGGCTGGCGGCGGATCCTGCATGTAGTCGATCTCGTTGTTCTGATACATCTGAAAATAGGTGTCCGGCGTCGCGAGTTTGACGATCGCTTTGGAGATCGCCACCTTCATCGCGCCGGTGTACTTCTCGTTCTTCGCGAAGACGATCTGCTGGTCCTTCCGCCACTCCTGCAGCACGAACGGACCGGCCGAGATCGACGTCTCGGGCCTTGTGTTGTAGAGCGGACCGGTCGTGGTCAGGCCGGCCTTCGAGAGCGGATTGGAATAGAGCATCATGGTCGGCAGATAGGGAGCCGGAACCTCGGTCTCGATCACCAACTCGGACGGGTCGGCGCCGACCCGGACGCCGATCTGGTCGAGCGGGACGTCGCCCTTGATCGCTTCGGACCAGTTCTTCAGCACGCCCTGATAAAACCAAGTGAAGTCCCAGGCGTGCTTCGGGTCGGCCGCGTACTGGAAGGTCGCGACCCAGTCGGCGGCGGTCACAGGGTTGCCGTCGCTCCAGTTCATCCCCGCCCGGATCTTGAAGGTCCAAGTCTTGCCGTCCGCGCTGCCGGTCCAGGACTCGGCCGACGCCGGCTGGATGGCGAAGTTCTTGTCCATCCGCACCAGCGGCTCGCTGAACAGATCGAACACGGAAGCCGACGACCGCTCGTACACCGACTCTGAAAAATCGAGCACCTTGGCGATGGTGACGTTGTCCGGCGCGACAAAGACCTGCTTCGCAGCCGGAGCCGCATCGGCCGGCAACGCCTGGTCGCGCGTGATCGGCCCGGACACGCGGCCGGCCGGCGCGGCCGCCGCCTGCCGGAACATGCCCGGCACGAAGATGCCCGCCGCGGCCGTCGCCGCCGCGCCGCCAAGGATCCGCCGCCGATCGACCCGCCTGCCCAGCAGCCCCTCCGGCTCCGTCGCGGTCGGTTTCACGTTCTTCTCGTCCATGGGAACCCCGTTTCCATGATTGTCTCCCGGACGGCAGGTCGTCGACCGGGACGGCGTATGTCGGATGGCCTAATTCTGGCGCGGATCGAGCGCGTCCCGCAAACCGTCCCCGGTGAACGCGAATCCAAGGACGGCGAGGGCGATCGCCATCGCCGGAAAAAACCCGAGATACCAATAGAGTTGGATGTATTCGCGGCTGTCCGCGACCATCTTGCCGAGGCTGGGGATCGGCTCGTTGATGCCGAGCCCGAGGAAGCTCAGGCCCGCCTCTGCGAAGATCGCGGCGGGGATCGCCAGCGTGATCGCCACGATCATCGGCGGGATCGCGTTCGGCAGCAGGTGCCGCATCGCGATCTCGCGCTCCGACGCCCCGATGCTCCGCGCCGCCTCGATGTACTCCCGCTCCCGCAGCGACAGGACCTGGGCGCGCATCAGGCGGGCGAGCGTGACCCAGCTGGTGACGCCGATCACGAAGGTGACGTTGAAGACCTGGCTGCGGAAGAACCCGCTCAGGAATCCGCTGTTCACCACCGAGATCAGGAAGATCGCGAAGAGGATGCCCGGGAACGCCGTCATCACCTCGACCAGACGCAGCACCAGGAAGTCGGTCAGCCCGCCGCGCAGCCCCGCCGCCATGCCCAGCGGCAGGCCGATCAGGCAGGCGATCAGGACGGCGGAGAAGCTGACCGTGAACGAGGTGCGGATCGCGTAGACGATCCGGCTCAACTCGTCGTGGCCGATCGTGTCGGTCCCGAAGAGATGCTGGCGGCTGGGGAACTCGTTCGAGGAGAGCAGATCCGCCTCGTCGTACCGGGTCGGCGCCAGGAGCGGCGCGAAGACGGCGATGAAGGTGAGCGCGAGGGTGAGCGCGAGCCCGAAGACCGCCAGCTTCTGCCGGAAGAACCGGCGGGCAGCGAACTCGAGGTTGCTCCTGTGCCGGTGCTTCGCGGCGGGGTCCGCGGCGAGCACCGCCAGGGTCGCGGGCGTGGGCTGGACTGCGCTCACGCTACGTCCCCGACCGGGAGGAGCCGGTCAGCCGGATCCGGGGGTCGAGCAGGGTGTAGATCACATCCGTGAGCAGGTAGGTGACACCCCACAGCACCGCGATCAGGAGCACGAGCGCGAGGATCATCGGGTAGTCGCGCGTCAATGTGCTCGTGACGAAGAACCGGCCCAGCCCCGGGATCCGGAAGACCGATTCGATGAAGATCGAGCCGGTCAGGATGTTGGGGATCTCGGGTAGGAGGATCGTTGCGATCGGGATCATCCCGTTCCGGGCGACGTGGGCGAAGAGCACGTGCCGTTCGCTCAGCCCCTTCGCGCGCGCGGTCCGCACGTAGTCCGCGCGCATTACCTCCAGCAGACTGACCCGGGTGTAGCGCGCGACGAGCCCCATCGGCGCGAGCGAGTAGGCGATCACCGGCATGATGTAGTCGCGCGGCTCGCCCCAGCCTCCTGTCGGCAGCCACTTCAGGCGCACGCTGAAGACCAGGATCAGCCAGGTCGCGATCACGAAGTTCGGCACCGTCAGCCCGAGGGTCGCGAGCGTGGTGACGACGTAGTCCACCCAGGTGTTCTGCCGGATCGCGGCGACGAACCCGAGCAGGGTGCCGAGCGTATAAGAAATGAGGATCGTCGGCACGCCGATCCGGATGGTCACCGGCCAGGCCCGGGCGATCAGTTCGGTCACGCTCTCGGTCGGACTCTGAAAGGGAATGCCGAAATCGCCGTGCAGGGCGCGGCTCACGTAGCGGTAATATTGGACGTAGATCGGCTTGTCGAGACCGTACTTGACCAGCTGGGCCTGGCGCGTCGCCTCCGGCAGCCGCCGCTCGCCGCGGTCGAACGGCCCGCCCGGAACGGCATGCATCAACAGGAACGCGATCGCGGAGACCACGAACAGCACGAAGATCAAGCTGAGCAGGCGGCCTGCGATGTAGCGGCCCATCGTCACCTCGCTGTGTCGCCAAGCCGTGGTCAGAAGTGATGGAGTCTACCACGCGGCTTGGCCGGGCCCCGTCGCCGGAAGCGCCATGCCGGCGTCCAAAGGGGGAACAGGCCGCCTCCCCGACCGGGATGGGTGCGGGCGCATCTGCGAACGCTGGACGGGCTCCAAGCGGGGGCGCGCGTCCTGCCACGCAGGGTTGAAAACTCCGCGCTCAATCAAATAGGTCGGTTGAAACCGACTGTCGCCGGTCGGCGTGGTTCGATTCTCTGTTGCCCTTGTCGGTTTGAAGGCACGCCTTGCCGCGTGCGTGCAAAGCCGTCGCCACAGGCATCGGGTAGGGGCGGTCTCCTCGCACCACGGGAGGAAACATCACAGTTCGGTCGCAGCGCGTAGACTCAGGAATTAAGCGGGCGGCCTCCGCGTGAACAGAAAGCGGGTGAACCTTGCGCATCGCGATCCTCGGGTTCTGGCACGTCCACGCGAAGGACTACGCCGTGGACATCCGCGCCAACCCGGAGAGCGAATTGGCCGCGATCTGGGACGACGAGCCGACGCGGGGCCGGGCGGCGGCGGCGGAGTGGAACGCGGCCTTCCAGCCCGATCTGGGCTCCGTCCTCTCCGATCCGACGATCGGCGGGGTCGTCGTCACGACGGCCACGGTCGCGCACGGCGAGGTGATTCGCGCCGCGCTGCGGGCGGGCAAACACGTCTTCACCGAGAAGGTCCTCGCCGCGTCGCTGATTGAGGCGGTCGCGCTCCGCGATCTGGCCAATGAACTCGACCTGACGCTTGGCGTCGCCCTCTCCCGGATCGGCACGCCGCCGGTGCTCGCGATCCAGGCACTGATCGCCGACGGCGCCCTCGGCCAAATGGTCGGCGCCCGGGTCCGCGTCGCCCATGGCGGAGCCGTCCCGTCGTCGGAGCAGCGGACCGGGTGGCTCCCTCCCCGCTTCCTCCAGCCGGAGCAATCCGGCGGCGGGGCGATGATCGACCTCGGCGCCCACCCGCTCTATCTCGTCCGCCTGCTTCTCGGCATGCCGGAGACCGCCACCGCCCGCTACGGCCGCGTCACCGGCATGGGCGCGGAGGATAACGCCGCGGTCATCCTCGGCTACGGGGACGGCGCCGTCGGCGTCGCCGAGACGTCGTTCGTCAATCGCGCCACCCCGGTCTCGATCGAGGCGCACGGCTTCGACGGCAGCGCGGTCTACGACGCCGCAGAGGACGCCGTCACGCTCTGGACCGCCAGACAGGATGGCTCCAGCTCATGGGAGCGCCGACGGCCGTTCCCCGCCGCGCTGCCCGGCCCGTTCGACCGCTGGCTAGACGCCGCCAAGGCCGGGCAG
>JBPCRG010000227.1:0-4956 GCA_050997095.1 Thermomicrobiales bacterium
GGTTCGAGCCCTCTATCGCCCACCGCTGCTGGCGGACCGAGGGCGCGGGATTTCCGCCAAGGTAGCTCAGCTGGTAGAGCTCACGACTGAAAATCGTGCGGTCGGCGGTTCGAGTCCGCCCCTTGGCACCGAGAGATGGATCGACGCTCGAGCGGGACGCCGTTCGGGCGTTTTTTGCGTCCACCTCAAAGCTGCCGCGTGTCCATGCCCATCCCGTCCGGGGCTGAAACCCGGGTCCACGCCGACACGGCCCTTCCCGGGCTACGGGCGGGGGCTGTCATCGGACTCGACGGGCAGGTCGGGGCGTTCGCCCCATTCGTTCCATGAGCCGTCGTAGTTGGCGAAGTTGTCGTGGCCGGTCTGGGCGAGGGCGAAGAGGACGGCGGTGGCGGTGACGCCGCCGTTGCAGTAGGCGACGACCCGCTGGTCGGGCTCGACCCCGCCCGCGGCGAGGATCGCGCCGACTTCGGCCCACGGCTTCCATGTCCCGTCGGGGTTGACCAGGGACTTGGACGGGATGTTGACCGCCGTCGGGATGTGGCCGCCGCGCGGGCCGCGGACGACCGCGCCGGTGTACTGGAGCGCGTCCCGGGCGTCGATGATCAGGTCGCTTCCGCCGCCGATCGCGTCGACCACGTCCGCGGCCTCGACGCGGATGTCGCGGCGGATCGCGGGGGTGAAGACGACGGGCGCCGACGGGGCCGACTCGGACGTAAGCGGCCTCCGCTCGGCCGCCCATTTGTTGAAGCCGCCGTCGAGGACCGCCGCCCGGTCGTGGCCGTGATAGCGCAAAGCCCACCAGAGCCGGGTTGCGAAATGGCCCCCGGTGTGGTCGACGATCACGGCGTCGGTCTCGTCGCCGACGCCCCGCGCGGACATCGCGGCCGCGAATCGGTCCGGCGGGGCGATCTGGGCTTTGACGTCGCCGTCTGGGTCGACGATGTCGATCGTCCAGTCGACGAAGACGGCTCCGGGGATGTGCGCCGCGTCGAACTCGCCGCGGGCGGCGGTGTACTCGGCGCGCTGGCGTCCGCCGCCGAGATCCGTGGTCGTCACGTAGCCCCGGATGTCGACGATCCGCAGACCGGGCGTGCCGAGGCGCTCCGCAAGCCAGTCGGTGGAGACGAGCTGGCCGGGGAGAATCGAACCGCTCGGGAGAGGAGGCATCGGGAATCCTTTCTTCACGTCGCCTGACCGCCTCCCGCGCTCATAGACATGCGGGCATCGCGACGGGCTGCGTGAATCTTCGGCCATGCCGGAGGATTGACATATTCCCTCCAAGGCCCGTATTATCGGGGCATCGTGAAAAAGTTCACGTTGTGGACTTCGCGAATTCGCTCAAAGGCTCGACGTCGTGACAAACCGCTCCCTCCTCATCAGCCTGGTACTTATTACGCTCCCCTTGGGGGGCATGTGCTGCTGTGGGGGCAAGAGCGAGGCGTAACCGCCGGAACAATCGCTGAATCATCAAGGTCCGGGCCCCCCAGCATGAATGGGGGGCCTTTTTCGTGGAACGGACTTTCGGATCGGGACAGGCGGGCGTCGGCGCGCCGGACTCGGAAATGGAGCGGCGAATGGCAACTTCACAGGCACACCCCGCGATCTCGACGAATGGCCGTGTCGCCAATCCTGCGCTCGACGGCGGGAGACGCCCGTCCCATCCTCTGGAGGGCCAGATCCTGAGCGGGGCGCAGATCACCTGCGCGGCTTTGGAGGCGGAGGGCGTCGACGTCGTCTTCGGCTATCCCGGCGGAGCGGTGATTCCGCTCTATGACGCGCTGCCGTCGTCCAGCCTCCATCACGTGCTCGTCCGGTTCGAGCAATGGACGGCGCTGGCGGCCGACGGCTACGCGCGGGCCACGGGCCGGGTGGGCGTCTGCATGGCGACGTCCGGACCCGGCGCGGCGAACCTCGTCACCGGTCTCGCCAACGCGCAGCTGGATTCGGTGCCGATGGTGGCGATCACGGGTCAGGTCAGCCAGCCGATGATCGGCAAGGACGCCTTCCAGGAGACCGACATCACCGGGATCACGCTGCCGATCACGAAGCACAACTATCTCGTGCAAAGCGTGGAGGAGATCGCGCCGACGATCAAGGAGGCGTTCCTGCTGGCGCGTTCGGGCCGACCCGGGCCGGTGCTGGTGGACATCCCGAAGAACGTGTTCGTCGAGAAGAGCCGGTTCACCTATGCGGAGGTCGCGGAGCGGCGGGGCTATCAGCCCAGCTTCCAGCCGAACATGCGTCAGGTGCGGCTCGCGGCCGATCTGATCAACCGGGCGAAGAAGCCCGTGATCATGGCCGGACACGGGATCATGCTTGCGAAGGCGGAAGAGGCCTTCGCGCAGTTCGTCGAGAAGTCGGGGATGCCGGTCATTTTCACCCTGCTCGGCCAAGGCTCGTTTCCGGAATCGCACCCGCTGGCGTTCGGGTTGATGGGGATGCACGGCCATCGCGAAGTCAACATGGCGCTGCAGCAGGCAGATCTGCTCATCAACATCGGGGCCCGCTTCGACGACCGGGCGACGGGCATGATCGCGGGATTCGCGCCGAACGCGACGATCATCCACGTCGACATCGACCCGGCGGAGATCGGCAAGAACGTCAAAACCGACGTGCCGGTGGTCGGGGACGCGGGGGAGGCGTTGCGGCTGCTGCTGCCGGAGATCGACCGGAGGAATCACGACGAATGGGTGGACTGGATCCGCGGCCAAGCCGACGTCGCGCTGCTTCGGGCGTTGGAGCAGCCTCGGGAGTGGCCCGAGGCCTACACCATCATCAAGGCGATCGCCGAGGCGACGAAGGGCGAGGCGATCGTGACCACCGACGTGGGCCAGCATCAGATGTGGACCGCGCAGCATTTCGGGTTCGACCACCCGAACCGCTGGCTGACCTCGGGCGGGCTCGGCACGATGGGATACGGGTTCCCGTCGGCGATCGGGGCGAAGCTTGGCTGTCCGGACATGGAGGTCTGGACGGTCGTCGGCGACGGCGGATTCCAGATGTCGTCCAACGAGCTCGCGACCGCGGTCCAGGAGGGTTTGGACATCAACATCGCGGTCATGAACAACGGCTATCTGGGGATGGTCCGGCAATGGCAGGATCTCTTCCACGCCAAGAACTACTCGGAGGTGAAGATCCTCGGGCCGGAC
The DNA here is from genome assembly GCA_050997095.1 of Thermomicrobiales bacterium. Lineage (GTDB taxonomy): Bacteria > Chloroflexota > Chloroflexia > Thermomicrobiales > UBA6265 > JBPCRG01. The sequence continues at coordinate 3,150 of JBPCRG010000227.1, forward strand.
TTCGTGAGGCTGGCGGAGGCGTACGGCGCGACCGGGATCCGCGTGACCCGGGCCGAGGAGATCATGCCCGCGATCCAGCTGGCGCGATCGACGCCGGGGCCGGTGGTGATCGACTTCGTGATCGAGCCGGAGGCGAACGTCTGGCCGATCGTCCCGCCGGGCGCGAGCAACTCCGACATGCTGCTGCACCGCTTTGAGGATCACTGACCTTCGGCGGTCGAATCACGCAGGACGGGTTCGGGACGCAGATCGGCGAGGGGGACAGGCGCGATGACGAGACCGCATACGCTGGTGGTGTTGGTTGAGGATCATCCGGGGGTGTTGAACCGGGTCGTCTCGCTGCTGCGCCGCCGCTCGTTCAACATCAACACGATCACCGTCGGGCAATCGGAGCAGCCGGGGGTCTCACGGATGACGCTGGTCGTCGTCGGCGACGACGCCGAGGTCGAGCAGGCGGGCAAGCAGCTCTACAAGCTGATGGAGGTGCTGAAGGTCACAGACGTCACCGACCAGTTCGTCGTCGCCCACGAGATGGTGATGGTGAAGGTCGCGACGAAGCAGCAGAACCGGGCCGAGATCCTGCTCATCGGGCAGATCTTCAACGCGCGGGTGATCGACGCGAGTCCGTCGACGCTGCTGCTGGAGGCGACCGGGCCGCAGGATCAGATGGAGTCCTTTCTGGCGATGGTCCGCCCGTTCGGCATCCGCGAGCTGGTCCGGACGGGGCCGATCGCGATGGTACGGGGAGCGGGCGCTGTGGGCCTGAAGGGCGTCGGAAAAGGGGACCGGCCGTTGGAGGGCTCGGTCGCCGCCGATTGAACGTGCCATCCTGACACGGTGGCGGGGGGCGACGAGGCTCCCAGTCGCGGTGAGACTACGGAAACCCGTCGGTTGGGACGGGTGGGAAGATGCGAGAGCGAGAAGGAGAACCGACGCGTGGCCGCAAAGATGTACTACGACAAAGACGCCAGCCTCGACCCGCTGAACGGCAAGACCGTGGCGGTGATCGGGTATGGCAGCCAGGGACACGCCCACGCGCAGAACCTGCGTGACTCCGGCGTCGATGTCGTCGTCGGACTCCACGAGAGCAGCAAGAGCCGAGAGAAGGCGAAGGCCGACGGGGTGCGGGTCTCGTCGGTCGCAGAGGCGGCGAAGGCGGCGGACGTGATCATGATGCTGGTGCCCGACCAGACCCAGAAGAAGGTCTACAACGAGTCGATCGCGCCGAATCTGACGCCCGGCAAGACGGTGATGTTCGCCCACGGCTTCGCGATCCGGTTCGGCGAGATCGTCGCTCCGGAAGGGGTCGACGTCACGATGATCGCGCCGAAGAGCCCGGGCCACCGCCTGCGCGAACTCTTCACCGAGGGGGTCGGCGTGCCCGCCCTCGTCGCGGTCCATCAGGACGCGAGCGGCAAGGCGATGGAGAACGCGCTGGCGTACGCCAAGGCGCTCGGATCGACCCGCGCAGGAGTGATCGAGACCACGTTTACCGAAGAGGCCGAGACGGACCTGTTCGGCGAGCAGGCCGTGCTCTGCGGCGGGCTGTCGGCGCTCATCGAATCGGGCTTCAACACGTTGGTCGAGGCGGGGTATCAGCCGGAGATCGCCTACTTCGAGTGCCTCCATGAGGTCAAGCTGATCGTCGACCTGATCTACGAGGGCGGCCTCGCCTACATGCGCTACTCGATCAGCGACACCGCCGAGTACGGCGACTACCACGCCGGGCCGAGGATCGTCGACGAGAACACGCGGGCCGCGATGAAGAGCCTGCTCACGGCGATCCAGGACGGCACGTTCGCCAAGG
>JBPCRG010000246.1:0-4225 GCA_050997095.1 Thermomicrobiales bacterium
CGTTCGAGCCAACCGCAGATCAGCGGGAGGTCCACGCCGCGCTCCACGCCGCCCTTGCCGCGGCGCATGCGGCGGTCGTCCCCGGCGCGACCTTCGCCGAGGTCCACGCGCGGGGGTCCGAGGCGATGCGGGCGGCGGGCTTCGCCAGCTACAGCCGCGGCCATCTCGGGCACAGCGTCGGCTTGACCCAGCGCTTCGAGGAGCCCCCGTTCATCGCGGCCGACGAGCCGCGCGAGATCGTGGCAGGGATGATGCTCAGTCTTGAGCTGCCCTACGACGTCTACGGGGTCGGGGCCTTCCAATTGGAGCGCATGCTCCTCGTCACCGCCGACGGGCACGAGGCGATCGACCGGCTCCCCTTCGCGTTCGATCTCGGCGCGCTGCGGTGAGGACCCGGTGGACTGTGCATCGCCAATCGTCGGGGTCACGGGCCGACAACGAAATTCCGCCTTCGTCGGAATGTCCATCAAGGGGGTCATCCTGAGGCACGAAGGATCTCGTCGGCGTCGTATCGACGGGTCGTTCGACGATGGTCGGGAGAGTCAGCCGTCTGTGCATCAATCGGCATCGTTGCCGACGGCGCGGCATCGCCCCAAACCGTCATTCCGAGCGGAGCCCGCAGGCGGAGTCAAGGAATCTCTTCGAGCGAGGCGAGAACCGTCGTCAGTCGGGCCAAAGACACCTGACGAGGCATGGACCACTCCGGCAAAGGTTCGATGAATGGCGCGGTATGTCCTGCGGCGGTTGCTGCTCGCGGTCCCCATCCTGCTCGGCATCTCGCTGATCGTCTTCGCCATGCTCCACTCCGCCGGCGGCGATCCCGCGGAGCTGAAGCTGGGCGCCCGCGCCGACGCGGCGTCGATCGCGCGGGTGCGGCACGAGATGGGCATCGACCGCCCCCTGGCGACCCAGTACCTGGACTTCGTCTCCCAGGCGGTCGTCGGCGACCTCGGCCGCTCCTACCGCTCGAACGCGCCCGTCGCCGACGAGGTGATCGCGCGCTTCCCCGCGACGATCGAACTCGCCGTCGCATCGATCCTGCTCGGCGCGGCGGTCGGCCTGGCCGCCGGGACCATCTCCGCGATCCGCCGCAACTCGTGGTTCGACTACGCGAGCACCTTCGGCGCGCTGCTCGGGGTCTCGATCCCCACCTTCTGGCTCGGGCTGCTCCTGATCATCGTCTTCGGCGTCTGGCTGCGCTGGCTGCCGCTCTCGGGCCGCGTCGATCCCCGGCTGGGCGCAGACCCCTCGGCCCACTTCTTGATCGCGGGCGCGCTCGTCCACCGGGACTGGCCCATCCTCAAGGACGCGCTGCGCCACATCGTCCTGCCCGCGTTGACGCTCGCCGGGTGGCCCGCCTCGATCATCGCGCGGATGACGCGGGCCTCGCTGCTTGAGGCGATGGATCAGGACTACGTGCGAACGGCCCGGGCGAAGGGCTTGACCGAGAACGTGGTCGTGCGCCGCCACGCCTTCCGCAACGCCTGCATCCCGATCCTGACCGTCGTCGGCCTGGAGCTGGGCGGGCTGCTCGGCGGGGCGGTCGTCACCGAGACGGTCTTCTCCTGGCCCGGCGTCGGCAAACTGACCGCCGACGCGATCGCCGCGCGCGACTATCAGGTCACCCAGGGCGTGGTCCTGCTGCTCGGCGCGGTCTTCGTCGGCCTGAATCTGCTGGTCGACGTCGCCTACGCCTGGCTCGACCCCCGCGTCAGGTATGGCGAATGAGCGCCGCGGTGGTGGCCCCGGCGAGCGGCGCCTTCGCGGTGGAGCGACCCCGCACCCCTCGATTCTGGACCCGCATCCGGACGAACAACCTCGCCGTGCTGGGCATCGCGATCCTGCTGCTGCTGACCGCCGCCGCGGCCGCCGGCCCGCTCGTCGCCCAAAGCCCGACGAGGCAGAACGTGCGCGTCCGCTTCCAGCGCCCCGGCGCCGACCATTGGTTCGGCACGGACGAGGTCGGGCGCGACATCTTTGCCCGGGTCGTGAACGGGGCGCGGATCTCGCTCTTCTCGGCGATCGTCGCGGTCGTCATCGGTCTGACCGGCGGAGTCGCGATCGGGGTCGTCGCGGGGTATCTGGAGGGTCGGGTCGGGCTCGGGCTGATGGCGCTGATCGACCTGATGCTGGCCCTGCCCGCGATCCTGCTCGCGATCACGATCGCCGCCCGCCTCGGGCCGGGGCTGACCTCGGCGATGCTCGCCGCCGGGCTGGTCGGGCTGCCGAACTACGCTCGGCTCGCCCGCGGCTCGACGCTGACGGTGAAGCGGCGCGAGTTCGTCGAGGCGGCCCGCGCCACCGGACTGGGGAACGGCGCGATCATGCGCCGCCACATCCTGCCGAACATCCTGACCCCCCTGATCGTGCAGGCGACGATCGGCGTCGGCAACGCGATCCTGCTCGTCTCCGCGCTCGGCTACCTCGGCCTCGGCGCGCAGCCCCCCACCGCGGAGTGGGGCCGGATGCTCAGCGACGCCCAGCGCTACATCCTCAACGCGCCCTACATCGGCGTCTTCCCCGGCCTCGGCATCGCCCTGACCGTGATCGGCTTCAACCTCGCCGGCGACGGCCTGCGCGACGCCTTCGACCCCGTGGCCCGAAGATGATCGTTCGGGAGGAACCATGGCGCCTTTGGACGTAGGGGCAGACCTCCGTGTCTGCCCCGACCGAACCGTTCTCCTGGCCCGAGACGCATCACTCCGCTACTCCGGCGCGGTCGCTGTTCGTCGATAATGGCGGAAAGCGCGACGGCGCGACGCGCGCCGGAGCCGATCCGCATCGGACGCCACGCATCGAGGATGACTTTTCCCACATGAACGCAGCCATCGCCCTCCAATCCGCCACCGACCAGCGCACCGCGATCGTCGAACTGGCCGCATCGCTCGCCGACCGGTTCGCGCCCCGGGCCGCGGGATACGACCGGGACAACGTCTTCCCCTTCGAGAATTTCCGCGAGCTGCATGAGTCGGGCTACCTCGCGCTCTCCGTGCCGACCGAATTCGGCGGCGCGGGGGCGACCTCGAGCGAGGTCGCCGCGGGTCAGGAGCGGCTCGCCCAAGGCTGCGGCGCCACCGCGCTCGCCGCGACGATGCACCTGGGTCTGATCGGGCGGCTGGCCGACACCCGCGTCTGGCCGGAGGAGATCTTCGGCGCGATCTGCCGCGACGTCGTCGAGCACGGAGCCCTGATCAACTCCGCCCACACCGAGCCGGAGCTGGGCAGCCCGAGCCGCGGCGGCCTCCCCAGCACGACCGCCGTGCGCACCGTCGACGGCTGGCGCATCGACGGCCGCAAGAGCTGGGCGAGTCTCGCCCCCGCCCTCACCTACGTGCACCTCCTGGCGACGCTGATCGACGGCGACGAACCGCGCCGCCGCGGCAACTTCATCCTCCGCATGGACACCCCCGGCATCCGGATCGTCGAGACCTCGGACAGTCTCGGCATGCGGGCGACGGCAAGCCACGACCTGGAGCTGAGCGCTGTCGACGTCCCCGCGTCGGCGCTCGTGCCCTCCGACGGCTCGACCTACCCCGGCGACGGGCGGGACTGGGGCGCGTTCCTCGGGCAGGCGGTCTTCTTGGGCGTCGCCACCGCCGCGCGCGACGTCGCCGTGCGCTACGCGCAGGAGCGCAGACCCAACGGCATGGACGGGCCGATCGCCGAGCTCCAGACCGTCCAGCACCGCATCGCCGAGATCGAGATCCTCCTCCTGCAAGCCCGGCGGCTGATGTACGCGATCGCCGAGGAGTGGCAGGCCGACCCGTCCGGACGCGACGCGCTCTCCTGGCAATTGGCGGCGATGAAATACACCGTCAGCAACAACACGATGCGGATCGGCGACCTCGCGTTGCGCGTGACCGGCTCGGCGGGGCTCGCCCGCGCCCTGCCCCTGGAGCGCCACTTCCGCGACCTCCGCGTCAGCGTCGGCCAGCCCCCGATCGACGACGCCGCCCTGACCGCGATCGGCCGCCACGCGCTCGGGCTGGACGGCAAAGGCAAGGCATAGGCCGACGATCGCCACCACACGACGGGGGCGGCGTGTCCCCCGGCACACGACGGGGGCGGTTCGGGTGACGCGGGAGGAGGGCTCATGGGACGGCTGCTGATCGGAACCTCGTCGTGGAGCGACCAGGGCGGGTTCTATCCGCCGGGGCTGAAGGCGGCCGAGCAGCTGCCCTTCTACGCGCGCAGCTTCCCGATCGTCGAGGTGAACACCAGCTAC
>JBPCRG010000258.1:0-7811 GCA_050997095.1 Thermomicrobiales bacterium
TTCTGCCCTGCGACGCGTCGTCGAGGGCGAAATAGAGCGAGTCCCAGTCGCCCCGCAGCAGTCCCCGCTTGACTCCCCGCTCGAGCTCCAACGACCGCTTCAGCGCGGTCGGCCCGGGGACGGCGGCGCGGCGGGCTCCCCGTTCGATCCCGCTCATCCGGGCTGGATTGCTCAGCTCGAGATCCCGGCCGACCGTGGCGGGATCGACCCCGCGCGGCGCGCTCTGGAGCGCGGTCATCAGCTCCGCCTGCTGGAAGAGCTGGACCGCGATCCGGTTCGGCTCCTCGCCCCGTTCCCGGAGAACCGCGAGCTCCGCGACTCCCGCCCGCAAGTCGCCCGCGTTCACCGCGTCGACGAACGGAAAGAGGCGGTCCTGCTGGATCGGGACCGACATCTCCTCGACATGATGGATCTCGACCGACCCCGGATGGGCGCGGAGCAGCAGCTTCTCCAGCTCTCCGTCGAGCGCCTGAAGATCGGGAGGCCGGTCGTAGGCGGGGTTCGCGGGCTTGTTCAGCCAGGTCTGGGGGTAGAGGAGATCGAGCAGCCGCCGCGCCACCGGATCGGCGATCTGCGAGCCGGACCGCCTCGCCCGCTCCCGCATCCAGGTGAGCAGCACCTGCGCCCGCGGCGGCTCGTGCACCAGGATCGTCACGTCGGCGGCGAGCGTCCGTTTGATCGCGGCGGGAACCGCGCCCATCGAGGCGTCGAAGAAGATCAGCCAATGCGCGGGCGGCGTCGCTTCGATCAGGCGGGCCACGTCCGGCGCGACCTTGCCCGGACGGACGGAAGGAGCGGCATCGTCGTCGGCCGCGTCCGCCTTCGCGCTCCGGGCGAGAAGGTCCTCGACGACCACCGTTCTCGATCCCCCGAAAAACGGCGGCGCGCAGACAGCCGCGACGATCGCCTCGACGCTGACGCTCCTGCCGTCCATCAGCGACGTGTTCAGGCCGTCGAGGTCCGTCTCGGCCTTCAGCTTCTTGAGCGCGGCGCGGGCAAGGAACGAGTCCGGTCCGAGGATGAACGCAATCATGCGGCGGATCGCTCCGATCTCCGGGGACGCGGGGTGAAGGGAGGGCCGAATCCACATGTGCCGTGTGCAATGGAGTCTTGAACCTGCTTTCGCAGGTGGGCGCCGCATCTGTCCGACAGAGTCGAAAAGGGAGCGGCTCCCTACTTCCATCTATTGGCTCAAGACGTCAAAGATCATCACGTACACCGCAGACGCGGCCCAGAAAGAGGCTAGCACGCCCGGGGAGCTTGCCACAACCGCCAAACAGCGTGGGAGTCACATGCCCTCGGCGTCTCCGTGCAGCGGACGATTGTCCCATCGTAGGATGATCGAGGCAGGAACGTCCGTCGGCCGCGGACAGTTTGGAGGTCGGATGGACGGTTCAACACGGAGACGGGTGGTCGTCACCGGCATCGGCGCGGTCTCGCCGCTCGGCTTGAGCGTCGCGGAGACGTGGGCCGGCCTCGTCGCGGGCCGGTCGGGAATCGGGCCGATCACCCGATTCGACCCGGCGGGATTCGGCACGACCTTTGCCGGCGAGGTCCGCGGGTTCGACGCGGGGGAGATCCTCGGCAAAAAGGAAGCCCGGCGGATGGACCGCTACACCCAATTCGCGGTCGTCGCCGCGCTTCAGGCCCGGGACCAGGCCGGGTTGGCGGGCGCGGAGTTGGATCCCACCCGCGTCGGCGCGATCATCGCCACCGGCATGGGCGCGATCGAGACGATGGAGGCGGGGGCAGAGACCCTGCGCCTGCACGGTCCGAAACGGCTCGGCCCGTTCTTCGCGCCGATGCTGCTCCCGAACATGGCCGCCGGAATGACGGCGATCGCCGTGAACGCGAAAGGCCCCTGTTTCGCCACCGCGTCCGCCTGCGCCGCGGCGGGACACAGCATCGGCGAGGCGCTGCGGATGGTCCGCGACGGCACGGCGGACGTGATGTACGCGGGGGGGTCGGAGGCGGCGATCACGAAACTCTCCGTCGGCGGCTTCGGCGCGATGGGCGCGCTCTCGACCCGCAACGATGCTCCGGAGGAAGCGAGTCGGCCGTTCGACGCCGAGCGGGACGGTTTCGTGCTCGGCGAAGGGGCGGCCGTGCTGGTGCTGGAGGAGCGCGGGCACGCGCTGACGCGGGGCGCGACGATCTTGGGCGAAATCAGCGGCTACGGTTCGACCGACGACGCCAACCACATGGTCCAGCCCGCGCCGGGGGGCGACGGCATCGCCCGCGCGATCGAGATCGCGCTCAGGGACGCCGGACTGGCCGTGGACCAGATCGACTACGTGAACGCCCATGGCACCTCGACCCAGATCAACGAGAAATTCGAGACTGAGGGCATCAAAGCCGCGTTCGGCGAGGTCGCGTACCGGGTGGGGATCAGCTCGACCAAATCGATGACGGGACACTTGCTGGGGGCGGCCGGTGCGCTCGAGGCGGCGATCTGCCTGCTGGCGATCCGCGACGGCGTTGTGCCGCCGACGATCAACCTCCACACGCCCGACCCGGACTGCGACCTCGACTATGTGCCGAACGTCGCCCGTCGGCAGCGGCTGCGGCACGTCCTCAGCAACTCCATGGGTTTCGGCGGGCACAACGTGGCGCTGGTCTGTTCCGCGGCGTGACCGGCGTCACCGGAATGGAACACTCGACTTGGCTCCGCCCACAGTGACTGAACGCGTCGATTCCGAACACCTCCCGGTTCGTCGGAACCGGGACGACGAGATTCTTCCTGCGTCAGAATGACATGTTGAGCCGACCTCCTCCGCCGTCAACCTGACACAGGAAGGATCTCGTCCTTGCTCTGAGCGCCTCCGGAAGCCGACCATGGGCAGCGAACCTCGGGCGGTCACAGCCCGCAGACTCTATTCCAAATAGCCCTGCAGCTTCCGGCTGTAGGTGGGGTGGCGAAGCTTCCGCAGCGCCTTGGCCTCGATCTGGCGGATCCGCTCGCGGGTGGTGCCGAACTCCCGACCCACCTCATCGAGGGTGCGGAACCGGCCGTCATCCAGCCCGAACCGGAGCACGATGATCTTCCGCTCGCGCTCGGTCAACTTGTTCAGCGCTTCGACGATCTGCGCCCTGAGCAGTTGCTGGGAGGCGAGTTCGATCGGCTGCGGCATCGACTCGTCCTCGATGAAGTCTCCGAGGAACGCGTCACCCTCGCTGCCGACCGGCGCCTCCAGCGAGACAGGGTGGCGGGCGACCTGCATCACCTGACGCACCTTCTCGTCGGTGATGTCCATCGCCCGGGCGATCTCCTCCTGGGTCGGCTCGCGCTCGAGGATCTGCTGGAGCCGGTGGCCCGTCTTGCGGACGCGGTTGATCGTTTCCCCGACGTGGACCGGAAGCCGGATCGTTCGGCTCTGGTCGGAGATTGCCCGGGTGATCGCCTGCCGGATCCACCAGGTGGCGTAGGTGCTGAACTTGTAACCCCGCATGTAGTCGAACTTGTCGGTCGCCTTCATCAGGCCGATGTTGCCTTCCTGGATCAGATCGAGGAAGGAGAGGCCGCGCCCCACGTACTTCTTGGCGACCGAGACGACGAGGCGGAGATTGGCCCGGATCAGGTGGGCGCGGGCGCGCTCCGCGTCGAGTTTTTCGGCCTGGCACGCAAGCCGGACGGCGCGGGAAAGGGAGGGGTCGGCCAGCTGAAGCTCCGCGAGTTTGCCGAGCTCCATCCGTTTCGCGAGCCAAACCTCCTCCTGCATCGTGAGCAGGTTCGTCTCGCCGATCTCCTGAAGGTAGAGGCGCACGGAGTCGTTGGCGCCGCTCGACTGCCCTTCCGACTGCTCGTGGCGGTCGACGTGGGCGACCGCCTTGGGCTTCGCGACGACCTTGGGGGCGGGCGCGTGATCGAGAACCTCGATCCCCTCGGCGATCAACCACGTGTAGAGATCGTCCAGCCGTTCTATCTGCTCTTCGGCATTGGGGAAGAGCGCCATGATTTCATCAGAAAGAAGGTATCCCTGGCTTTTTCCCTTTTCAATGAGGGTCGTGTCCATGCGTCGTCACACCACCTGGGGGGATGTATCAGCACGGGGGGTGAACCACCCGGCGTGCGTGCGCGGCAAGCAAATCCCCAAGCCGGCGGCCATGGGGAGCGTCTCGACCACATTCGGATCGTTTGGAGGGATGCGGGGTCGGCGGGAACTCATATCCCCTCATGTTCCTTCTTTTCGGGCGCCGGCTGCTCCCCTAAAGATAGTGGAGATTTAGGGGCATTTCAAGACGCTGTGACATTGTTACAACCGCCCAGGTGCCGGGGGAGTCGCGAAAGAGGCCGGTGGTACACTTCGGCAACGGGATGGCGGCATGTGACAGAGGTGACGCGAAGATGTCCGGGCATTCGAAGTGGTCGACGATCAAACGCGCGAAGGGGGCGACCGACGCCAAGCGCGGCCAGCTCTTCACCAAGCTGGCGCGGGAGATCCTGGTCGCCGCGCGCAGCGGCATCCCCGAGCCGGATTCGAACACCCGGTTGAGGATCGCGATCCAGAAGGCGCGCTCCGAGAACATGCCGAAGGACAACATCGACCGCGCGCTGGATCGGGCGAAGGGCGGGGCCGGCGGCGAGAACTACGACGAGATCGTCTACGAGGGTTTCGGCCCTGGCGGCGTGGCGTTCATCATCCAGGCGATGACCGACAACCGCAACCGCACGGTCGGTGAGGTCCGGGCCGCGATGACCCGCGGCGGCGGCAACCTCGGCGCCGACGGCGCGGTCGCCTGGATGTTCGACAGCGTAGGGCAGATCGTCGTCACCACCGGAAAGCTCGATGCGGACGATGTCGCGATGCTCGTGATCGACGCCGGCGCGCTCGAATTCGAGGCGGACGAGGAGAGCCTCGTCGTCTACACCGAGCCGCACGATCTGCACCGCGTGCAGGAGCTTCTCGCCGGAGCCGGTCTGGAGATCGAGTCGTCCGAGGTGGTGATGAAGCCGAAGGACCCGATCGAGCCGGAGGCCAGCCTGGCGGTGAAGGTGATCCGCCTGGTCGAGAAGCTCGAGGACCTCGACGACGTGCAGACGGTGTTCACGAACCTCTCGCTGACCGACGACGTGCTCGCGCAGGTGTCCTGACCGCGATGATCACGCTCGGCATCGACCCGGGCACGGCGCGGCTCGGTTTCGGGCTCGTCGAATCGGGCGAGCCGCCGACGGCGCTGGATTTCGGCGTGATCGAGACCTCGCCAAGCGACACGATGCCGGACCGGCTGGTGGGCATCTTCGACGCGGTCTCCTCGCTGATCCTCGCCCATTCCCCCGACGTGCTGGCGGTCGAACAACTCTTCTTCGCCCGGAATGTGACCACCGCAATCGCGGTCGGGCAGGCTCGGGGCGTCGTGCTGCTCGCCGCGGCGCGGGCCGGGGTCGACGTGGCCGAGTACAGCCCGTCGCAGGTGAAGCATGCCGTCGTGGGCTACGGCAAGGCCGACAAGCACCAGATGCAGGAGATGGTCCGGATCATCCTTGGGCTCGACGTCACGCCGAGTCCGGACGACGCGGCCGACGCGCTGGCGATCGCGCTCTGCCACGACCAGCGCGCCGCGTTCGCGTCGAGCACGGCGCACGCCTCCGCGATCCGATGACGACCGGCGCCGTGGCACGCTCGCGTCTGGACAACGCGATGCTGATTCAGGGTCTGGTCGAGACGCGGTCGAAGGCGCGCGCGCTGATCATGGCGGGCGCCGTGCTGGTCAACGGCCGGATCGACTCCCATGCGGGCTCCCTCGTGGATCAGGCCGACGAGATCGAACTCCGGGCGAAGCCGCGCTTCGTCAGCCGCGGGGGCGACAAACTGGCCCACGCCCTGGAGCGTTTCGGCCTCTCCCCGGCGGGTCTCGTCTGCGCGGACCTCGGCGCGAGTACCGGCGGCTTCACCGACTGCCTGCTGCAGGCGGGCGCCACTCGCGTCTACGCGGTCGATGTCGGCTACGGGCAGCTCGACCTCAGACTCCGCGAGGATCCACGGGTCGTCAATATCGAGCGGACGAACGCGCGGTATCTGGAGTCGCTGCCCGAGACGGTCGGGTTGGTCGTGATCGACGTCTCGTTCATCTCGCTGAGCCTGATCCTGCCGGTGGCCCTGCGCGTGCTGGATCCGGCCGCAGCCTGCATCTGCCTGATCAAGCCGCAATTCGAGGCGGGTCGGCGCGATGTCGGCAAGGGGGGCGTCGTCAAGAACCCGGACGTCCACCGCCGCGTCCTGACCGAGGTGCTGTCATTCTCGGCGGCCATCGGGTTCACTGCGGTCGGCGTGACAAAGTCGCCCCTGACCGGTCCTGCCGGCAACATCGAATTCTTGGCGTTGCTGCGTCGAGATCCCGACGCGGCCGCCGGAGACGATGGCGCGGCGATGACTTTACAAGCCATGGCGGAGGAGTAGAGAGTGGAGCGCCCGTTCGACGCGGTCAGACGCGCCCTTGCCAACGACGGCGGGGACCGTTCGACTCCAGTCCGGCTTGACCCGACTCGGCAGTTCCGGAGCGGCGTGCCGGAGATCATTCTCGGCGGCGTGAAGACGCCAGAGGAAGTGGCGGCGAGTCTCGCCGCGCTCGCCTCCGCGAACGGCCGCGCGCTCGCCACTCGTCTTTTCCCTGGCCAAATCGACATAATCACTGCAAAGCTCGCGGATTCGTTCGATCTGCATCCCCATCCTCTCGCCCGGGCGTTGGTCGCGGCGGCTCGCGGCGCTCAGCCTCCCGTCGGCGCGGGTCGGGTGGGGGTGATCACCGCAGGCTCGTCGGACGCGCCGATCGCGGCCGAGGCGGCATTGGTCGCAAGCGAGATGGGGGCTGCCATCCACGAGGTGAGCGACGTCGGCGTCTCGGGTCTGCACCGGCTGGTGGAGCCGTTGGAGCGGCTTATCGCAGCCGACGTGGACGTGATCATCGTCGTCGCCGGGATGGATGGCGCGCTGCCGTCCGTCGTCGCCGGGCTGGTCGCGGTCCCCGTGATCGGGCTGCCGACGTCGACCGGCTACGGATACGGGGGGCAGGGGGTGGCCGCCCTGATGTCGATGCTCCAGTCGTGTGCGCCGGGCCTGGTTGTCGTCAACATCGACAACGGCGTGGGCGCGGGCTCCACCGCCGCTCTGATCGCGAACCGCGCCGGTGCGGGCAGAGTCGCCCGAGGCCGAAGCTAGCTCAGCGCCAATCGACCAGCAGCCGCTCGGCCGCTCGGAGCGCGCTCTGCCGCCGCTCGGCGACCTCGGCGATCAGGTCGGCGCGGCCGGGGCGATCCGCGGGGACCGGAGCCACGCGCTCCGCAATCAGCCCCTCGATCTGCATCTCCACCTCGCACCGCGCGATCTCCCGGCGCAGCGCCGATCTCGCGTCGCCCGCCGCGAGAAAAAACCTCCGCCGGTCCAACTCCTTGGCCAGATCGTCGATGCCCGCCCCCGTCTCCGCGGAGACCTTGACGACGCGCGGCGTCCAGAAGCCGGGACCGCGCCGACCCCCGAGCGCCAGCACGCCTCGGAGCTCGCGGGCCACGTCGTCCGCTCCGGACAGATCGCACTTGTTCACGACGTAGACGTCGGCGACCTCGATCACGCCAGCTTTCAGCGCCTGCACCGAGTCGCCGAGACCGGGGACCTGCACAAGCGCGGTCGTCTGGACGAGCCGCGAGATCGCAATCTCTTCCTGGCCGATGCCGACGGTCTCGACGAGGATCACGTCGAATCTCGCGGCGTCGAGCGGGTGGATCAGCGCCGATGTGGCCGGGGCGAGGCCGCCGCGGAGTCCTCGGGACGCCATGCTGCGCACGAACACGTCCGGGTCGTTGTAGTGGTCGAGCA
>JBPCRG010000262.1:0-3022 GCA_050997095.1 Thermomicrobiales bacterium
AAGCAGAGGCGCAGCAGCGTCTCCCCGCGCCACGAGGTCGGCGTGACGAACCCGAGCCCGCGCTCCAGCAGCCGCGTGGACCAGGCGTGGTACTCCGGCCCCGTCCAGCCGATCCGGCGGAAGAGGACGACGGAGAGCTCCGGCTCCATCACGAGCTCGAGTTCCGGCGACTGGTCGATCAGCCGGGCCGTCGCCCGCGCCAGATCGATGCTCGCGCCGACCGCCGCCGCGTAGGCGTCGGAGCCGTGGGCGGCCAGCGAGAACCAGAAGGGCAGCCCGCGGGCGCGCCGGGTCAGATGGATCCCGTAGTCCGACGGGTTCCACTCGGTCCACTCGTCGAGCGGGTCGAGGTACTCCGCCGTCTGGGTCAGCGCGGCCCGGGCCAGCGCCGGTTCGCGGTAGAGCAGCGCCGAGCAGTCGAGCGGGGCGAAGAACCACTTGTGCGGGTCGATCACGATCGAGTCCGCGGCCTCGATCCCGGCGAAGAGCGGCCGCGCCTCCGGGCAGGCCAGCGCCGCGCCGCCATACGCGCCGTCGACGTGCAGCCACATCCCGCGCTCGCGGCAGACCTGCGCGATCCCGGCCAGATCGTCGACCATCCCGGCGTTCGTGCTCCCCGCCGTCGCCGCGACCGCGAAGGGGGCGGGCGCGTCGGGCCGGTCCAGCGTCTCCCGCAGCGCGTCGGCGGTCAGACGGCCCCGCGCATCCCCCGGCGCCTCGAGCACGTCGATGTCGAGCACGCGCGCGGCGAGCCGGATCGAGGCATGCGCCTCGTGCGTGACCGCGACCACCCCGCGGCCGACTCCGCCGCGCGTGCGCCAAGTCCGCAGCGCGACCGCGAGCCCGGTCAGGTTCGCGATCGTGCCGCTGCTCAGGAAGACGCCGCCCGCGCCCGCGGGCAGCCCGCTCAGATCGCAGAGCCAGCGCAGCGCCTGATTCTCGGCATGGATCGCGCCCGCGCCCTCCAGCCACCAATCGGCGTAGATCCCGGCCGAGGAGACGGCGAGGTCGAAGAGCGAGGCCGCGGTCGACGGCGCCGAGGGGACGAAGCCAAGACTGCGGGGATGGTCGATCGGCACGCAGGCGGGCGCGAGCACATCGGTGAAGAGCGCGAACGCGCGGGCCGCGCCCATGCCGTCGCGGGAGATCGTGGGGCCGGTCGCGGCCGCCAGCTCGGCGGCGTGCGGCGGAACGGCGAGCGGGGGAACGCCGGAGAGCCGGTCTGCGGAAAAAAGGACCACGCGTTCCATGAGATCGACCATCTCCGCATCGCAACGGTGTAGCGCCAACGGGTCGGATGCCGGACCGCGGGAACCGGGCGACGACTCTGACTGTGCCTGCGACTGTGACCGGACTGAATCAACGACCGCGCTGACCGTTTCGACCATCGGCTCCGTATCGCCTCCCTCAACAACTGGACCTGCCCGCGCCGTCGTCCATCCGCCGCCACGCCGCATAGTCTACAACGCACCTCCGGCCGCGGGCCGTCCGCATTGAGACAAAGGTAGCGAAGATCGCGCCGGGAACGTCAGTGGCCTATTAACTCTGCTCGGAATCGTGCCGTCGAGCTTTGCGCACCGTCATCGGCATCGCGACGTCGGCCGAGCCGGTCTCTCTTTTTTCTCCGTAATCTTGATCTACTTTCATCCTAATATACCGTCATTTGAGAACACGAAGGGTCTCTTGGCCGCAGCCAATCTCCGTCGGCTCGTCCAATTGAAGAGCGCGCACGTCACCGCCCCATCATCAGCGCCCGCATCGTCTCGGCCAAGTCGGGCGCGGTTTCCAGCTCCCGGACTATCCCGATCACCGCGTCCGCGAACGGGCCGTCGAAGCGCGGGGCGATCAACCCGCGAGCCTTCGCCTCCAGCGTCTCCAAAGAGACCGGCAGCTCGGGGTTGCCGCGCGGATAGTCGGCCTCGGCGGTCAGGCGCCGCCCGTCCGCCAGGTCCAGCGTCACCCGCGCCGGCCAGCGGCTGGGGTAGCGTGCGCTGAGCTCGGGGTCGACCCGGATCTCGATCCGGTCGATAATCGCCCGCGCCGCCGCGTCCCGCACGCCGCTAGGCCCGAACCGTTCGGC
Organism: Thermomicrobiales bacterium; assembly: GCA_050997095.1. Classification (GTDB taxonomy): domain Bacteria; phylum Chloroflexota; class Chloroflexia; order Thermomicrobiales; family UBA6265; genus JBPCRG01. The sequence continues at coordinate 2,081 of JBPCRG010000262.1, forward strand.
CCCGAACTGCTCCAGCCCCACCCGCCCTTCCAGCAAGGCGACCGCGACGACATAGGCCAGGCTGAACTTGCCCTGATACGGCGTGGCGGGGTTGCGCTCGCTGACGATCGCATGGCAGGGACCGTAAGTGTCGATCCGAATTCGCCCGATGCCCGCCGCCGCCTCCCCGTCGCTCCAGCCGAGCTCTTTCCGGAAGGCCAGCGCCAGGTCGATCGCGGTGTGGGTGTGGCCGCAGCAGGAGTGGAGCTTGTAGCCGTTCTCGCCCACCTGCCAGCGCTCGCCGAGTCCGTCGGTGATTCTGCCGGGATCGGCCCCCTCGCTCATCGCCGCGAAGAAGCCGCGCTCGCCCTCGAGGATCTTGGAGGCTCCGGTGAACCCCGCCCCCGCCAGATCGGCGGCGAGCACGCCGTTGAAGGCGGCCTTGCCGGGGTGCAGGTGCTTGCTCATCGCGCCGTCGGCGTTGAACTCCCACAACCCCGCCGCCTGCGTGCCGGCCGAGCCGAAGGCGTCGCGCATCCGCCCGGGGTCGAGCCGGAGCAGCGAGCCCGCCGCCGCGGCCGCGCCGAAGGTCGCCGCGGTGCCGGTCGGGTGCCAGAAGCGGTAGTGGCTCGGGTTGACCGCCTCGCCCACCCGCAGCGCCGCCTCGTAGCCGAGCGTGACCGCCAGCAGGAACGCCCGGCCGTCCGCGTGCCCGCGCTCGGCGGCCGCCAGCGCCGCGGAGACGACAGGAGCCGCGCCGTGCACCGTCGACCCCTTGTGGATGTCGTCGAGCTCCAGGATGTGCGCCGCCACCCCGTTCGCCAGCGCGGCGCCCGCCGCCGAGGCGCGCCCGCCGGGAAACACCGTCGCCTGCTCCGACGCCCCGAACCCCGCCGCCAACCCCCGCGCCATGGTAGCCGGCGCTTCCAGCGACCCCGCCAGCGCCGACCCGAACCAATCCAG
>JBPCRG010000308.1:0-3441 GCA_050997095.1 Thermomicrobiales bacterium
AAGGGTGGAACGAAGCGGGCGGTCGCGGCGACCATCGGACACCTCCGCCGGCGGGCAACCGGACGGTGGCATTGTCTCCCAGCCACGCGCGTCTTGCGGCCTCGTTCACCTCAAGTGCGGGAGACCCCGGATGTCATGACGAGGTTTGCGGACGTGGAGCGCGACCATCTTGCGGCGGGTCGGCGGTGGCTCATGGCAGAAGGGGCGTATGCTATGGTTCAAGGCACGAGACCGCAGACGCTGGCCTACGGATTGAACGACTCTCCCGCCGGGCTCGCGGCCTGGATCGTCGAAAAGTTCCGCGCGTGGAGCGACTGCGGCGGCGACGTCGAGACGCGCTTCAGCAAAGACGAATTGCTGACCAACATCACGATCTACTGGGCGACCGAAACCATCAACTCGTCGTTCCACCCGTACTACGAAGACATGTCCGGGCCACGGCGAGATCCCGCGCAGCGCACCGAGGCGCCGACCGGTTTCGCCATGTTCCCGAAGGACATCAGCCCTGCCCCGCGGGTCACCGCCGAACGGTTCTTCAACGTCCAATGCTGGACGGAGATGTCCCGCGGCGGCCACTTCGCGGCAATGGAGGAACCCGAACTGCTGGCGGACGACATCCGCGCCTTCTTCCGTCCCCTCCGCGATCGAAACGCGTAGGCGCCCGACATCGCTCCGCCAGCGGAAACCCCATGGAAGTCCCCTCAGTGCTCCGTGCAAGATCAATTCGCATTGCCGAAGGTGCCGCGACGTCCCCCCACCGTCATTCCGAGCGGAGTCCACAGGCGGAGACACCCCGTCATTCCGAGCGGAGCCCGCAGGCGGAGCCGAGAAATCTCTTCGACCGAAGGGAGAACCGTCGTCGGGATGGGCGATGACGCATGACGTCGCACGGACCGCTCAGAACGGCGGAGGCTTCGTGGCGAAGGCGGCGAGCGGGGGGTCGACGGGGGCGTCTTTGGCCATGATCAGGACGCCGAAGCGGCCGAGGCCGCCCGGGTCGATCAGGCGCATGACGACGGTTTGGGCGGAGACATAGTCGGGGAGGGAGGTCTCGGGGTCGCGCTGGAGGTCGACGAGCAGGTCGCCTAGGCCGAGGCTGGCGAGCATGGCGCCCTGGGTGGTGAACCCAGCGAGGCGCATGCCGTCGCCCTCGGCCGCCCGCTCCAGCGCGGTGAAGTCGACGTGGGCGGTCAGATCCTGCTCCCCGACCCGGAAATACGGATCGTCCGTAACGGTGTGCGAGGCGTAGCCGCGGACGGTTCCGGTCAGACGATGGGCCTGATACAGGGTTGAGGCGGGGTAGCCGTAGTCGATCACGACCGCGTAGCCGCGCCCGATGCCGCGGCAGGCGTGCGCGAACCATGCCGCGGCGGCGGGGCTGACGTCGACCGCATCGCCCTCGGCGAGCGTGACGCCCGCGGCGGCGAGCTGGGCGGCGACGTCGGCCACCGGGGGGGAGAGCGGGCCCTCGACGTCCGCGAACCCGCCGTCGCGCCAGACGACGAGGCGCTCGCGCAGCGCGCCGTCGCGGACGATGAGGCGGTGGACCGGTTGGGCGTCGGCGACCTCGTTGGCGAGCACGACGCCGACGATCGGCTCGAGGTCGCCGCCCCCCGCGTCCTCCGCTTCGACGAGATGACCGAGCCCGGCGGCGGCCATGGCCGCGAGCGCCTGCGCGGTCAGGGTCCGGTTGGTCTCCACGAGGCGGTAGCGGAGTCCGGGCAGCGATTCGGGGGCGTCGGTCGAGAGCCCGGCGATGACGTCGTAGGCGAGCCCGCCGACGCCGGAGCCGTATTCGCGGATCGACCAGGATACGGGGCGGCCGAGGCGCTCCCAGCACTCGGCGATCTGGCGGGCGAGGGTGAGGCCGAAGTAGGCGCTGGCTTCGGGGGCGGTCAGGAAATCGCCGCCGCGGCCGGGCCGCCGACCCGGAGCCAGGTAGTAGCCATGCTCCGGGTGGTAGAGCGCGAGCGCCATGAAGCGGGCGAAGGTGACGGCGCCTCCGGCGGCGTCGATCTCGTCGCGGATGAGGGCGGTCAGCTCGGGACTTCCCTGTCGGTCGATGTCCCGTTCCTGCTCCGGTTCCCGTGTGGGCACTGTCATTCCGCGATTGTAGCCGGGGTGTCAGGCGGGCCATCGCGTGCTCGCGACAGCCCAGTCATCAGTCACGGGGAGGGGCAAGCCTCGATGCCAGCTTCGTCTTCCCCGGCAAGGGCAACCCTCCGTGGTTGCCCCTGCGGACGTGCCTTCTCCGGCCCGTCGTAGGGAGACGGACGAAGCGCAGGGTCCAGGAATCGTTCGGAGCGAAGACGAGCGTCGTTTGAAGGGCGCGACGACTGCGATAGTCGGTTTCACCCGACGTATGATGACTGAGCCGGGTGCCCCCTGGGCGATTTCGACCTCGCGTGGGAGGAGACGATCGCCCCCTTGAGGAGCACGGAAACCGTTTCAAGACACGCCCTACCGGCCCGTCTCGGCCGTCCGCCAGCTCCATCGGGGGGCGTAGCCGAGCATCTGGCGTGCCCGGTCGATCGAGCAGGCGCTGGCGAAGCCTGCGATCGGGCGGCGGATCTCGACGGCGGGGGCGTGGCGCCGGATCGCGGCTTCGGTCGGCTGGTCGAGCAGGGTGTCGGCCGCGGTGACCGTGAAGACGCCGAAGCCGATCCCCTCCGCCTCGATCCCCAGGCGGCAGGCGCTGGCCGCGTCCCGGACGTCGACGTAGGCCCAGAATTCGAGCGCTTTCGCCGCGGGATCCGCCCGTGCCGCCGTTGCCGCGAGGGCGATCTCTTCGTGCGATGCGATCCAGCAGAAGCGCAGCGCGGCGATCTGCATGCCCGTGCGGCGGTGGAACATCTCGGCGGTCCACTCGTCCACCTCCTTCGAGAGGCTGTAGGCGTCGTGCGGCAGCAGCGGGTGCCCCTCGTCGACCGGGGCGTAGCGCGGGAGGAAGGGCTGCGGCGCCCAGATCGTGCCGAGCGCGGAGAGGCTGGAGGCGATCACCGCCCGGCCCACCCCGAGCAGCGCCGCCGCCTGCAGCACGGCGAAGGTCGCCCCCGTGTTGTTGGCGAAGACCGTCTGCGGCGAGTGCGCCTGCGGCGAAGGGATCGCGCCGAGGTGGATCACCGCCCCGCAGCCGTCCATCGCCGCCGCGACCTGCCCGACATCGGTCAGGTCGGTCTCGACGAACCGGTGGTCGCTCCCGGCGGGAAGGTCGTCGGCGGGAGCGCGCAGCCGGTCCGCGTCCACGACTGCGTAGCCATGCCCGATCAAGTCGCGGACCGCCGCCCGACCCAATCTGCCGCCGCCGCCCGTCACCAACACCCGCATCGCCATTGCCGCCGCCTTCTTTGCTTTGAGCCATGAGCTTTGAGCTCTGTGCCGCGTGATTTTTTATTCTCCGCACCGACGACGGTTCTCGCTCCGCCCGAAGAGATTCCTGGA
>JBPCRG010000422.1:0-4634 GCA_050997095.1 Thermomicrobiales bacterium
GGCGGACACGGAGGTCCGCCCCTACGAGACGGTTTCCTCCAAGACGCCGCCGAAGACCAGAGCACGTTTGCAATCACGCCTCAGGAGGCCGCTGACCATGTGAGTGTCGAATCGGCGACCAGCCTACTCCTTCATAAACAATTGGCCAATCGATTCCGACCGGCGTCCGCTCACGCAGCCCGGGCCTCGAGTCCAGGGCGGCAGGCCGCTCTGCGACGCGGTTGACGGCCTGCCCGCCACCTGATATCCTTGCGTATACTGTATACACATCCGAGAGTTCCGCAGCCTGCTCCCGAAAGGCGTGCCTGCGTGCCGCAGATCGAGGCTCCAGAACCCAGGTTTTCGACGGTGACGCTGGCGCAGCAGGTCTACGACCACCTGCGCCGGAGCATCCTCGCGAACGCCTACCCGCCGGACGCCCCCCTGCCGGAGGAGGCGCTCGCGGCGAAGTTGCACGTCAGCCGCGTGCCCGTGCGCGAAGCCCTGCGCCGCCTGGCCGCCGACGGTCTCGTCACGCTCACCCCCCGCCAGGGCGCGGTCGTCAGCTCGCTCTCGCCCAAGCGGTTCCTCGACGCCTATCGCCTGCGCGAGGCGCTCGAGACGCTCGCCATCCGTCTTGCCGTGCCGAACCTGACGCCCGCGGACCTCGAGACGCTCGACCGCCTCGACGGCGAGATGCGCCGCCATGCGATCGCGGGCGACCCGGCCGCCTTCTTCACGGCGAACGCGGAGTTCCACACGGTTTTCATCGACCGCGCCGACAACGAATACCTGAAGGCCGTCTACGAGCCGCTGATGGACCAGATGCGCCGGTACCGCACCCCGTCGGCCGATCTCCGCGGCGGGCTGATGCGCTCGGTCGAAGAGCATGAGGCGATCCTCCGCGCCGCCCGAGCCGGCGACGCCGACGAGGCCGCGCGTCTGCTCAGCGAGCACATCAGCGTGCCGCGGCGGATCCTCGAGGAGCAGCCGGACGGCGCGGTCGAGCGCCTTCCCTTTCATATGAACGCCGTCGCGAAATAGCCAGAACGGGCGCCGCGCAACGGAGGATTCACGGAATGTCGGAGATCAAGTTCGGCGTCAACATCAACAACCGCGAGCCGCTGATCGCGCCCGACTACACCCTCGCCGATCTGCTCGACATGGCGGAGCGGGTCGAGGCCGAGGGCTTCGATTCCGTCTGGGTCGGCGACAGCCTCTTCTCCAAACCCCGCTTCGAGCCGATCGCGCTGCTCTCCGCGATCTCGCAGCGCACGAAGAAGGTCAAGCTCGGCACCGCCTGCATGATCTCCGGCACCCGCAACCCGCTCTATCTCGCGCTCGAATGGGCGACCCTCGACCATCTCTCGAACGGCCGCACGATCCTCGGCACCGGGATGGGCAACCCGGAGGAAGGGGTCCGCCGCGAGTACGCCGCGCTCGGGCTGGATTTCGAGAAGCGCGCCGGCATCTTCGAGGAGGGACTGGCGGTGCTCCGCCAACTCTGGATCGACGGCAAGACCGACTTCCACGGCGAGCACTTCCGGTACGACGACATCAGCTTCTACTCCGGCACGGAGATGAAGCCGCTGGCGCCGATCCAGACGCCTCCTCCGATCTGGGTCGTCAGCAACCCGCGCCTCACCGTCGGCACGAAGGCCGAGGACGCCACCGCCCGCGTGATCGGCAAGGCCGCCCGCCGCATCGCCCGCCACGGCGACGGCTGGATGACCTGCTGCCGCGCCCGCCACCCCGACGAGTTCGCCGCCCAGCTCGCGCAGATCCACGCCGCGATCGACGAGACGGGCCGCGACCGCTCCGAATACTCGATGTCGTACCAGGTGACGATGAACATCGCCGACACCCGCGAGGAGGCCCGCGCCGGCATCGATTCGTACATCGGCCAGTATTACCCGGAGTTGAGCAAGGCGATGGACCTCGCCGAATGGGGCCCGATCGGCACCCCGGAGGACGTGATCGACTGGATCAAGACCTTCCAGGCCGTCGGCGTCGACCACTTCATCTGCCGCTTCGGCTCGATGGACCAGTCCGGCCAAGTCGACCGCTTCGCGCGAGAGGTGCTGCCGGCATTCACGCATGTGGGAGCCGCATCGTCCCCGCCGTCGTCGTAGGGGAGGGTCCCGTGCTCTCCCATCGACCGAAGGTCGATAGGTTCGTTCACCATCGACGCGTCGGCATCTGAACGAGGTGATGGCCCTCGGGGCCATGGGAGGGCACGGGACCCTCCCCTACGACGACGGGCGACCGTCGCCACGAAAAGGGGCAACAGGAACATGCCTGAACACGAACTCTCGGAGGGTCTTCGCCGGGATGCGGAGCTGGTCGTCGGGGTCTGCATGTCGGTGGAGCGGGACGACGTCGTCACGATCATCACCGACGACGAGCACCTGACCGAGGCGGCCGCGCTCGCCCGGATCGTGGTCGAACGCGGCGGGTACCCGGTCGTCTGCAACAACGGGCACCAGGTCACGCGCGCGATCGCCGACATGACATTTCCGATGGCCCCGCCCCGCAACCTGCACCGGGCGATGGTCGCCTCGGACGAGATCATCATCATCGCCAACCTCGAATGGGCCAACCGCTTCGCCCACGTCTCCGCCGTCCGCGAGTCGTGCGACGCCAACGCCAAGATCGCCTCGGTCGAGGAGGGCATCGGCGGCTGGGACATGACCGAGGCCGACATCCGCGACGCCACCGCCCGCGCCCGCGCCGCGATCGCCCGCCTGAACGGGCAGACGTGGTGCCGCGTCACCTCGCCCGCCGGCACCGACGTCCGCGTCTCGATCGAGGGCCGCCCCGCGCTGGAGGTCACCCCGATCAAGAAGCGCGGCCAGATGATGGGCCCCGTCCCGCTTTGGGCCGAGGTCGCCTTCGCCGCGGTCGAGGACAAGACCGAGGGCCGGATCGTGGTCGACGGGATCATGCTCGGGATCGGCCTGAAGGGTCAGGTCGCCGAGCCGATCGAGTGGCGGGTCGAACGGGGCAAAGCCGTCGCGATCGAAGGCGGCCCCGAGGCCGAGCGCCTGCAGAAGGTGATCCACGGCGTCGCCGGCTCGACCGTGATCGGCGAGTTCGCCTTCGGCACCAGCGAGAAGTCCCCCACCGGCTCGCCGTCGGAGAAAGGGCTGCTCGGCACCGTCCACTTCGCGCTCGGCGACAACCACAACGCCTACCCCGGCGGCCAGAACGTCAGCGTCCTGCACCTGGACGGCAATTGTCTGAACGCTTCGCTCCAGATCGAGGCCACCGGCGAATACATCGTCAAGGATGGCAAATGGGCGCTGTGACCAAACCCGGGGTGGCCGTGACCGTCGTCCCGCTCGACGACGTCGCCGCCATCCCCCTCCCCAACGGGAGCTGGAGCAAGATGGCGCTGACGGCGCAGAGCGTCGAGGGCATCGCCTCGTCCCTCGGCTACTCCGTCGTCACCCCCGGAACCACGCTCTCGATGGTCTCGCACAATGTCGAGGAGGTCGCCTTCGTCGTCGCCGGCAGCGGCGAGCTTCGGTTGGAGGATGTCGCGGTCCCCTTCACCGCCGGCCAGGCCATCCACATCCCTCCCGCCACCTGGCATGCCGTCGTCAACACCGGCGCCGTCGACTGCATCATGGTCTTCGGCTTCCCCTGGCCCGGCTACCCGCCGACGGAGCGGCGGGAGCAATGAGGCATGAGCGGTGGGCAGTGAGCAGTGGGACTCGACTGTTGGGCGAAACCAGGATTGACGGATGTTGACACTACCGTTTGATGACACGGGGTTTCAACCCCGTGTCATTTGCAGGTTCGCCCGGATGCCCTCTGGGCGTTTTCAAGCCCGTGTTCTCGGTGCCGCCAACCCGCCTGCCGCGTCGTGGTCCGGGGTTGAAACCCCGGCCTCAACCTACAAAGTCCCTCCGGGACTAGCCTCGCTGCCCCACGGCCCACGTCTCTCGGCCCAAAGCTCGTGAACCTCCATGAGCAGGTCGCCTGGGCGTGCCGGATTCTGGCGATGGACGGGCACGGCGATTTCACGCTGGGCCACGTCAGCGCGCGCGATGGCGACCTCGTGCACATGAAGCGGAACGAGCTCGGCCTGGAGGAGGTCACCCCCGACGACGTGCTCTCGATCGACATGGACGGCCGGAAGGTCGCCGGCGGGGGCAAGGTGCATCTCGAGGCCGTGCTCCACACCGCGGTTTACCAGGCGCGGCCCGATGTCGGCGCGGTCATCCATACCCACCCGCCCTACACCACCGCGCTCGGCACGAGCGACGCGTCGCTCCAGCTGCTGAACCACGACGCGGTGCTCTTCCAGGACGGACTCGCCTCCTTCGACGATACCGCCGAGCTGATCGTCCGCCCTGATCAAGGCGCGGCCGTCGCCCAGGCGCTCGGCCGGAAGCGCGCCGTGGTCATGCGCGGACACGGCGTGCTGATCGTCGGGAAGACGGTGCCGTGGGCGGTCTACGCCGCCTTGACGCTCGAGCGCGTGATCCGCATCCAGGCGATCGCCACCCAACTCGGCGCGCTGCGCCCGATGCCCGCCGAGATGGCCGCCCGCGTCTCTCCGGACAAGTACCGCGCCGAGTTGTTGGACACGTACTGGCACTATCTCATCCGGCAGGCCCGCCGGGCCGGATTCGGCGACGGGATGCCGC
>JBPCRG010000424.1:0-2682 GCA_050997095.1 Thermomicrobiales bacterium
AGAATGACATGTTTGGCACGTCTCCTCCGCCGTCATCCTGAGGCACGAAGGATCTCGTCGCCCCCGTTTCAACGAGGCGATCGTCGATGGTCAGACCTTTGAAGTCACGACGACGATGAGAACGATCCCTCCGCCCGAACGCTATGATCGATGGGTCGACGTGATGCTCGGATGGTGGAACACAGGGGGACGTAGCGATGGGTGATCTCTATCCGAAATACCGGGTGGCGGCGGTGCAGGCGGCGCCGGTGATCCTGGACCGCGAGGCGTCGGTCGCGAAGGCGTGCCGGCTGACCGCGGAGGCGGGGGCGGGCGGAGCCAAGCTGGCGGTTTTTCCCGAGACCTGGCTGCCGGGCTATCCCTGCTGGCTCGATGTCGCGCCGGGAGCCGCCTTTTGGGACCACGAGCCGGCGAAGGAGGTCTTCGCGCGGCTGGTCGCGAACTCGGTCGACGTGCCGGGGCCGGCGACCGACGCGCTCGGGCAGGCCGCGCGGGAGGCGGGCTGCGCGGTCGCGATGGGGATCAACGAGCGCGACGGGCGGACGCTCTACAACACGATCGTCTACATCGACGCCGACGGCCGTCTACTCGGCAAACACCGCAAGCTGATCCCCACCTACGGCGAGCGCCTGGTCTGGGGTCAGGGCGACGGCTCGACGCTCTCGGTTTTCGACTCCGCGGTCGGCCGGCTCGGCGGGCTGGTCTGCTGGGAGCATTGGATGCCGCTGGCGCGCCACGCGATGCACGTGCAGGGCGAGGAGATCCACGTCGCCCAATGGCCCGACGTCCACGACATCCATCAGGTCGCGTCGCGCCACTACGCCTTCGAAGGGCGCTGTTTCGTGATCGCCGTCGGCACCCCGCTGCGCCGCGACCAACTGCCCGAGATGGAGCTCTTCCGCGGGATCGAGGGCGGGCCCGACCGCCTCCTGCACACCGGAGGCAGCGCGATCATCGGCCCCGACGGCAACTACCTGGCCGGCCCGATGGGCGTTGAAGAGGGCATCCTCTACGCCGACCTCGACTTCACCCGCATCGCCGCCGAACAGCAGACCTTCGACTCGGTGGGGCACTACTCTCGGCCGGACGTGTTTTCGGTGACGGTGCGGGCCTAGGCCCATCGTTCAACGCCACGCTCTACCGACGCGTTCAGGGCGTTGCGTCGCCCACGCCTCCTGCGCAAAAAAGAGGGAACCCCATCCGGGACCCGCTAGCTGCCGTCGCCGTAGTCCTGGCCTGTCGCGCAGTCGGAGCCGCATTGGTTGCCGGGGGCCGCCGCCGAAAAGACCATCGAGGAGAAGATCACCAACGCCATGCATATGACGACGAGCACGATCCCGTAGCCGACCTTTTCGACCGGGCTCATCTCCGAGAATTGCTTCGTTGGCTTTTTCGCATAGGCGGCAGCGATCTTCTCTGGGTCGCGTTCGTTGCGCATCCGAAACGCCACCTCGTCCCGATGCCGCTGGAGATCGTTCGCGGCCTTCCGTTCCTCCGGCGTCATCCGGTCCACCCACGGCGGCTTCACGCCGTAGCGCCGGATCTGCTCCTGGATCTGGCGCAGCTCCCGCGCCTTCCCCTCAGCCATGATCCGGTCCCGTTCCTCCTTGCTCAGGGTGCTCGCCGCCATCGCGCCCCCCCGTCCCCACACCCACGGACATTCCGTCCCCCCGATTGTACGCCCCGCGTCAAGACCCGTCATTGTGACATAATAACACTTGACGTGTCGATAGGGACGTTCAGTGCGCGAGACGGCGGAGTTTCGATGCACGCGCGCCACCGCGCCATTCACAGCCTACCGGATTGAGACATTGACGGCTAAAGGGTTTTCGACCCGGACAATCCGCCACTACTTCGCGCTCGGCGTCCTGCCGAAGACGCACGGACGGGAAATGAGGCATCCCGAGAATCCGGTTTGCCTATGCAATCTATGAAGTCAGTATGTCGTCCTCGCGATGCTTTCTCTTGTCGTCCCAATTTATTCATTTTCTCGATTGTCCATAGACGACGCCATTATTGTGGGCTTCTTCTTTATACCAGTTTGTCTCTTCGAGTTGTTCGAGGGCGTCTGTTGCGCAGGATTGTTCAATCTCGATGATTGTCGCATCTGACCTGGCACATGCAAGGTCGACCGTCGACTCAATTTTCCGGTCGGAGCTACGTCCCAAAATTGGGCGAAGGAGGGGGCGGATCACGCAACCCGCCCCATGGCCCCTAGCCTAGGGCCACCAGCTTAGACTCGCTGGCGAACGAGGTAGCTGACAACCGCGACAATCAAATGGGCCGCGATCCCGGCGACGATCTCTTCTATCATTCAGTGTCTCCTTTCTAGGTGCATCGCCTTTTCGGGGAGCCCGCGATCATTGAAGCCTACTAACGCCACTAATAGTGTCGAAACTTGCATTCCAAGGGAACGCCGCGACCATGAGCCATTGTGAGCGAATTGCTAAAATATAATCGCCTGCTAATAATAATTTTTTTATAATCTATGTTATCGGTAATAGCCACAGTGAGTTATGGACGGGTTTCCGTATTTGGACCAGGGAATTGTTGAAACGTGATCCAATCGACACCAGGAATCGGCACGAATCACAAGGCGCATTTGAAACGACCGGCTAGTGTTCAACCCGAAATCACTCCAAGGATGGGGGGATCGGGTAGGGGCGGACCTCCGTGTCCGCC
>JBPCRG010000464.1:0-4127 GCA_050997095.1 Thermomicrobiales bacterium
GGGTAGAGGCGGCGCGTCTCGTGCATCGCCTCCGGGTCGTAGGCCTGCACCCGCGCCCCGGCCGCCCACAGCGAAGCCATCAGCGTCCGGCTCGGGGCTTCGCGTATGTCGTCGGTGTCCGGCTTGAAGGAGAGCCCCCAGACCGCGAAGGTCCTGCCGGTCAGGTCGGCCCCGAACCGTCGGGCGACCTTCGCGAAGAGCACGTGCTTCTGGCCGTCGTTAACGTGCTCGACGGCGCGCAGCAGCTGCGCGTCGTAGCCCACGGACGAGGCGGTGCGCTCCAGCGAGCGGACGTCCTTGGGGAAGCAGGAGCCGCCGTAGCCGCAGCCGGGATAGATGAACGAGTAGCCGATCCGCGGGTCCGAGCCGATCCCGATCCGCACGCTCTCGATGTCGACGCCCACCCGCTCGGCGATGTTCGCAAGCTCGTTCATGAACGAGATCTTGGTCGCCAGCATCGCGTTCGCGGCGTATTTGGTGAACTCCGCCGAGCGCACGTCCATCACCAGCATCCGGCCGTGGTTGCGGTTGAAGGGGTGGTAGAGCTCGCGCATGACCTCGATCCCGCGGGCCGACGACGAGCCGACCACGATCCGGTCCGGCTTCATGAAGTCGTCGATCGCGGCCCCCTCCTTGAGGAACTCCGGATTCGAGACCACATCGAAGGGGATGTCGAGCCCCCGTTCCCCGAGCCGGGCGGCGATGATGCCGCGGACGCGGTCCGCGGTGCCGACCGGCACCGTCGACTTGTTGACCACGACCTTCTCGGAGGTCATCAAGTCGCCGACCGTGGCCGCGACGGCCTCGACGTAGCGCAGATCGGAGGAGCCGTCCTCGTTCGGCGGGGTGCCGACCGCGATGAAGACGACGTCGGATCCCTCCACCCCCTCGCTCGCGTCGGTCGTGAAGCGCAGCCGCCCGACCTTGCGGTTGCGCGCGATCATCTCGCGGAGGCTCGGCTCATAGATCGGCACATCGCCGTTCTCCAGCCGATGCACGCGCGCCGCATCGATGTCGATGCAGACCACGTCGTTGCCGACGTCCGCGAAACAGGCGCCGGTGACGAGGCCGACATAGCCGCTGCCGAAAACCGTGACGTGCATGCAACCCCCTCGACCGTGAAACCCGATCGTCCCGTGATGAAAGTCGGCTCCCCGCGCGCGCTCCGGTCTGCCGGACGGGGCGGTCCGCGCGATCCGACTGCCGCATCCGGCGTCAGCGGAGGGCGGCGACGTCGGCGGGTTTCCCGCCGATCGACGCGAGGGTGCGGCGAAGCCCCTCCGCGAACGGCGTCGAGGGAGCATAGCCCAGCTCCCGACGCGCCCGCGAGATGTCGGCGAGCGAGTGCCGGACGTCCCCCGCCCGCTCCGGCTGATGGATCGGCCGGAGGTCGCCGCCCGTCAGCGCCGAGATCGCCGTCCATGCCTGATTCAGGGTGACGGCGCTGCCCGACGCGACGTTGATGACGCGCCCGCCGATCTCCGGCGCCGTCGCCGCAAGCAGGTTCGCGTCCACCACGTCGTCGATGAAGACGAAATCCCGCGACTGCCCGCCGTCGCCGAAGATCGTCGGCCGCTCGCCGCGGTCCGCCGCATGCAGAAAGCGCGGGATCACCGCCGCGTACGCGGAGTTCGGATCCTGCCGGGGGCCGAAGACGTTGAAATAGCGGAGCGCGACCGCCTCCAGGCCGTAGGCCTTCGTGAAGACGGCGCAGAGGTGCTCGCCGGCGAGTTTCGACGACGCATAGGGGGAGATCGGCGCCGGGGCCATCGCCTCATCCTTCGGCATCCGCGGGTCGTCGCCATAGAACGCGGATGAGGAGGCGAACACGACGCGGCCGACCCGCGCGGCACGGGCGGCGTCCAGCACGGAGAGGAAGCCGGTGACGTTGATGCCGTAGGCGGCGACGGGATCGTCCATCGACCTCGGCACCGAGACCTCGGCCGCGTGATGGAAGACCGTCGTCACGCCCTCCATCGCGGCGCGGACCGTCGCGGCGTCCCGGATGTCGCCCTCCAGAAAGTCGATCCGGTCGGCGATCTCCGCGAGGTTGGAGCGCTTTCCGGTCGAGCAATTGTCGAGCACGCGCACGCCGTCGCCGCGCGCGACGAGCCGGGCCGCGATGTGCGAGCCGATGAATCCGGCCCCGCCGGTCACGAGATGCATCGTGGGTCTCCTGTGGATGAACGATCGCCCGGGAGGCCGCTCCGGGGCCCGGCACGCCTGACGAACCGACAATATCACGCCCGGCCCCGCGGGGAACGCCGAACGGCGGACCGGCGCTCAGAAACGGGACGAAGCGCATGGCGGCCGGGACGTCCGCACGGCGCGAAAACGCGCCGGACGGGTTCCGGCGCGTGCATCGGGTCCTGTCTGCGGCCCGGGCGGCTACTGCCCCTTCATTCCGAGCACCACCCTGACCGTGCGCAGCAGGATCCGGCAGTCGAAGGCGAACGAGAGGTTTTTGACGTAGTAGAGATCGTATTCGACCTTCGCCTTGGTGTCGCGGACCGAACTCGTGTAGCGGTGGCAGACCTGCGCCCAGCTGGTCAGTCCGGGTTTGACCGAGTGGCGGAGATCGTAGGCGGTGATCTCCCTGGCCAGCCGGTCGGTGAACTCGGGCCGCTCCGGCCGGGGGCCGACCAGCGTCATGTCGCCGCGGAGCACGTTCCACAGCTGGGGAAGCTCGTCGATCCTGGTCTTGCGCATGAACATGCCGACGCGCGTGACCCGGGGGTCCTGGCGCACGGCCCAGACGGCGCCGTCGCGCTCGGCATCCTGGCGCATGGTGCGGAACTTGTGGATGTTGAAGATCCTGCCGCCGAGACCGACCCGCCGCTGGCTGTAGAAGATCGGGCCCGCGGAGTCGAGGCGGATCGCGATCGCGATCAACGGAAGCGTCGGCAGCACCGCGAGGGCGATGAGCAGCCCGGCGACGAGGTCCAGCGCGCGCTTCGCGACGGCATCGCGTCGACTGAGCGGGCGGATCGCGTCGAGCCGGGTCAGCCAGCGATCCTGCGCCACCAGCTCCAGCGGGACCCGGCCGAGCAGCGTCTCGACCTTCTCGACCCCGCTGACGACCGCGGGCCGCCGACCGCGGACGTCCGTGAACTCGACGCCCAGGGGATTGACGGCGCCGGCGAGGACGATCTCGTCGCACCGGGAGACGCGCGCCAGCGCCGCGGCCTCGTGGAGGGTCTCGGCCCGGAGCACGCGGACTCCCCCGCGCATGCCGCCGTCGCTCCGCACGTCGATGGTGCTGGCGATCACCGCGGCCATGGAGCCGCGGCCGACGAGAATGACGGTGTCGGCTTTCGCCACCGTCCGCTCGCGGACGAGGGCGACCGCGGCGAACGCGCCGGTGAGGAGCACCGCGAAGACGCTGAGCCTCGGTGCCTGCGACGCGAGCGCGAGCGAGGCGAGCAGCATGAGCAGCGCCGGCGCCGCCGCGGACGCCGCAAAGCCGCGCCAGGCGGACGGGCGGGCTCCGGCCTGACCGCCATCCATCGTCGATTCCAGCAGGGACGGCAATGTGCTCAACGGGGTGACCTCCAGCAGCGATGTCGGGTTCGTCCGTGCCAGCTCGGCGGATTGGTCGAGGCGGCGATGGGTCATGGCCTTTTCATCCAAACGATGTCGACCAGCCGATGTCGACGGGAGCGGGTGGGTTCGAGGCAGCGACGACCCAGGGCCACGCGTCGTCCGCGCGCCGAAGTTCGTCGTCGGCATGTGCGCTCGGGGTGCGTCTGGACGCCGCCCGAGATCTGCGGAAGCCGGAAGGCGGCGCGGTACCGCGCGGCCCCTCTGGTTCCCCCCGTCGCCGATCACCTCCCGCTCGACGCCGCGATCCTCGCCAACAAAAAAACCGGCCGAAAAGAATTCGGGCCGGTTTCACCACTCGCTCCTCACCGCCCAGGTGACCACATACAGGCGATGACTCAACGCTCCGTTGTTGGCGCCCCCTTTTGCGGGAGATCCATCTAGTACTTACGATACAAATGCCCATGACCAATGTCAACTGGTAATGCGTCGATAGTCCTAACAATTCGTTCCTATTGGTGAAGTACAAAAGTACTTGCGTCGGTGGGGGGGTGGGGGTGCGGGGAGAGGGGGGGGGGAGGGGGGGG
>JBPCRG010000512.1:0-3924 GCA_050997095.1 Thermomicrobiales bacterium
CACCTCGATGACGCCATTGCAATACCAGAAGCAGCTGCGCCTGCTCGAAGCGCGCCGCCTGATGGCGACCGACGCGGCGAACGCCGAGACCGCCGCGCTCCAGGTCGGCTACGAGAGCACGTCCCAGTTCAGCCGAGAATACTCCCAAATGTTCGGCGCCCCGCCCCGGCGCGACATCGCGGGACTGCGGGCGCTGTTCGGATCCAACGCCGCGATCCCCGCCATGCAATAGCCGGTCAACACCCCAAGCACGTCCACGTGGTCCTAAACGGCGATGAGCCGGCCAGCCGGCGCCGACAACCATCATTCCCGTTGCGGCGCGAGGCCAGGGCGCATCGGCAAAGCGGGTCGGACTCCTCGCGCCGGCGCCCGTGCCACGGCACGAAGGGTTTACACCCCGCGCTTCGTCGGCTACGTTCGTCGAGACCGACGGGAGCAAACGGCGGAGGGGACGGAGGTCAAGCCGTTTCTCCGCGTCGCAAACAGGCTTTGGCCATCAATCGCCGGAGCACGAAGACCGCCGACCCTCCCCAGAGCCACCTCCGAACCGAGAGAAATCGCTTGTCATGCGACTCGACGCGCACGGGAAAGTGTCAGACCTCGTCGCGCAGCAGCACCCGGCGGCGTTGGCGCTCGGCCCGGGACGCGGTCCGGATCAGGTCCATCACGCGGTCCGGGGTGCGGATGTCCTTGAGCTGCGGGTCGGGGTCGGTCGCGTCGGTCGTGACGAGCCGCACGTCGCCGATGCCGAAGAGCCGCTCGATCACGCTCTGCTTCATGTCGACGTCGTTGACGCGGTAGAGCTCCAGCTGCTCCGTCGATTTGCTGATGAAGCCGCGGTGGATGATCAGCCGCTCGTTCGTGAGCTTGTACCGGATCGTCAGCGCGTCCCACCACGAGAGCGGCAGCTGCGGGCGGCCGCTCCAGACGACGCGCTCCCCGCCCGGCTCGCCGGCAAGATCGACCCCCGCCGGAAGCCCGTCGTCGCCCAGCGGCTGCCTGACCACGTTGGCCCGACCCTCGACTCCGGTCTCCGGGTTCATCGCCGCCGCGGTCGCGGCCGCGTCGTCCAGCGTCCGCCCGCACGATTTGCAGAATTTCGCGTCCTTCTCGTTGGTCGTGCCGCAATTCGGGCAATAGATCATGGCTCATCCCTCCGGACAGTCGTCCCAGTCTCACGCGCCGTCGGCGGCAGCCGCAGGTGCGCCGACGGGGGAATCGTTCGTCATGCTGTGCTTCGGCATCATACCAGCCGATCCCGATTCGGCATCGGCCCCCGAGCCGAGGATCCATCCCTCCTCGTCCAAACAGGACCGATTCTCAGATTCCGAAGTCTCGCCCCCGCCCCGGAACAGGCGACCCAGCGACCCGGACGCGTCCATCTCGGCGAGCCACGCGACGAACGCCAGCACCTGCGCCTTGTCCCTGATCCCGATGGCGGGATCGAGCCGATGATTGACGACGCCCGGCCAGATCTCGGCGTGGAGTACGAACGGTCCCCGCTTCGGCGATGGGCGCTCGACGAATCCGGTCTCGAACGGCCAGACGCGGTTCACCTCCGCAAGCTTTGGGTCATCCCTGAGCCCCAGCACCGCCGGGATGCCCACCAGCGCCTGACCCCCGACCGACCCGGCGCCGAGAAGCTGCCAGACCGGTTTCACGCCCTTGAGCATGTCTTCGCTGCGGCGCAGCCGCGACAATCCGGCCTCGGCTCGGACGCTGTACGGGTAGGCGAAGATCCCCTTCATGCGGGCCGTCAGCGTCGGCGTCTCCGCGGACGGTGGACAGCCCCAGAACGGCCCGCGTCCCCCGTCCCCGCAGCGCGCGTTCAACGCCGCCGAGACCGCGAACCGGTTGTTCGCGTTGTCCGCACCGTCGACCACGACCCGTTCCAATTCCTCCCACGTCCAGCGCCACGGCGCCGCCTCCGGCGGCCTGCCCAAAGCATCCGCGAATCCTCTCGGATAGCCGTAGGCGAAGTCGAACCCGATGAAGACCCGGCGCCCAGCGGCGGCGTGGGCGTGCAGCCGCGCCCGGACGTCGTCGACGCACTTTGCCCGCGAGGGGTGGTAGACCGCCGTCGCGCAACACGCATCCCTCGGCCCCCCGACCAGTTCGCCCACCCAGATCGCATCCCGTCTGGGCGTCGCCGAACTGGGCTTGGCGCCCGCGCTCCAGTCCACCGCGATGTATGCTTCAAAAAGCGTCACTTTCCCTCCCGCATGGTGCGTCGGCAGGACGGCCACCCGGATGGTCCCCGCCCGTCGGCGTGACCTGACGTAGGCAGATCAGCCGGGATTTCGAGTCTACGGCGACGCGAGCAGTTTTGACCGGCGGGCGTCGCGACGTCGTCAGCGGACGGTCGTGTTCTTCCGTACTCCAAGGTCGAACACCGCGCATGGTAAAGTCTCGGGCCGGACGACCATCGAATCGTGAGCGGCGGAGACTGAGCACTTTGGAGTCAACACTCGACCCGGTCTACGCCAACGACGAAGGGTTGGAGTACCGGCGCCGCTACCGCGGGCTGATCGGCGTCAACAGCAAAGTGCCGATCCGCGACCGCGCGATCCTCTCCCTCATCTATACGCCAGGCGTCGCCGAGGCCTGCCTCGCGATCAGCCAGGACCCGCTCGCCTCTTATGATCTCACCTGCCGCGGCAACACGGTCGCGATCGTGACCGACGGCTCCGACCTCTTCGGCCGCGAGCAGGGCCCGCCCGAGGCCGCGATCCCGATCGCCGAAGGCAAGAGCGTCATCTTCAAGACCTTCGCCGGGGTCGACGCCTTCCCGATCTGCCTCGGCACGAGCGATCCGGCCGCGATCGTCGAGATCGGCCGCGCGATCTCGCCGACCTTCGGCGCGATCTGCCTCGACGACATCTCGGCCCCCCACGCCTTCACCGTCGCCGACCAACTGGAGAAGGGGTCGGACATCCCGGTCTTCTCGAACCAGCACCACGGCACCGCGATCCTCGTGCTCGGCGGCCTGCTCAACGCGCTCAAGGTCGTCGGCAAGCGGATCGACGAGATCAGCGTCGTGATGAGCGGGGCGGGCGTCGCCGGGATCGGCGCCGCCCGCCTCCTGACCCGCGCCGGCGTCAAGCGGCTGGTCGTCGTCGACCGCGCCGGCGCGATCCACCCGTACCGCGCCGAGTGCATGAACTGGGCGAAGGCCTACGTCGGCAAAGAGACGAACCACGAGGGCCGGCGAGGCAGCCTGGAGGAGATGCTCAAGGGCGCGGACGTCTTCATCGGCCTTTCCACAGGCGACATCGTGACCGAGGAGATGGTCCGCGGCATGGCGCGCGACCCCATCATGTTCGCGCTGGCGATCCCGCGAACGGAGATCGAGCCGGCGCGGGCCAAGGCCGCGGGCGCCGCCGTCGTCGCCACCGGCCGCTCCGACTATGCGAACACGATGGACATCTCCCTCGTCTTCCCCGGCGTATTCCGCGGTCTGCTCGACTCCCGCGCCAAGAACATCCGCCTGCGCACGCTGCTCTACGCCGCGCATGCGCTCGCCGACATGGTCCAGCCGGGGGAGCTCCACGCCGACTACATCGTGCCCCGGATCTTCGACTTCCGCGTCGCCCCGGCCGTCGCCGCCGCGGTCGTCCGCGCCGCGAACGAGGCGGGCGAGGCGGGCCGCGAGGTCTCGCCGGAGGACGTGGCGGAGCGGACGCGCCGGTACGTCTACGAGGGCCGCCTGCTCCCCGCCACTCCGAGCGCGCGCAACGAGCACAAGACGTTCCGCGAGGAGGCGATCGACCTCCGCCGCCGCCATGGCGGCGTGCTCGAGATCCACAGCAAGATCCCGATCCGCGACCACCACATCCTGAACCTGCTCTACGTGCCGCCCGCGGCGCTCGTCCCGGCCAACCTGATCCGCGACCATCCGGCGCAGGTCACCGAGATCACGAGCAA
>JBPCRG010000517.1:0-9379 GCA_050997095.1 Thermomicrobiales bacterium
GTGTCCGCCCCAATGGACTCGAAGGCTATCAGCCGGTGCGGGACCAAGACGCCCGTTTCGATCCCAATCTCGCCCGCCCCCGCCATGTTCTCCCCGGCGATCGGGACGTCCCTCGGAGCCTTGCCCGCCGCGTGCTCGGCCGCATGCAGCAGCCCCGCGATCCGCGCGGACGCTCCGGCCAGCTTGCCGACCCAGTCCGCGCCGTAGCCCAGGTCGCCGTGCTCGGCCAGGCGCGGCTCCAGTCTAGTCTCGAACGCCCGGAAGCGCGCCTCCGCCTCCGCGGAGAGGGACAGCTCCCGCGGGGCCGGCTCCCCTTCCGCCGACGCAGCGTGGCAGCTCCAGCACGGCTTGGACGACGGCGTGGCAGGCGTCACGGACCGCCTCGGGCAGCGGGGGCGGAGCGACCCGCCGCCGCCCGACCAGCGAGGCGGGCATCCCGAAGAGGAAGCGGGCCGGCAGCCCCCGCTCCCGAAACTCCGGCCGGTCGGCCATGCGGGCGACGACGCCAGGTTGGACCGCCAGGCCGATCGTCAGGGCCGGACGGGAAACGTGGTCGGGGTCGAGCCCGACCCGGTCGACCCGCAGGTCGTCGCCGGCGTGGCCCTTGAGGTAGACCTCCTCGTTGGGATCGCCGTTGCAGGCGTAGCGCCCCCCGATCATTGCGAAGACGCCGCCCTCCGGCGGGAGCACCGCGATCCGCCCCCCTCGGCCACCCAGAGAGCTCTCGGGACTGGCCGCTCAGCGCAAACACCTTGATCTGGAACGGCTCGCAAAGGTCACGACCCACGCCGATGAGACCGCCGACAACCAGTGGCAGTCGACGATGACCCCTCCACCTATTTCTCCCGATGCAGCGGTTGAGTCACGAACCCCGTCTGGTTTCTCTGAGACGGCCGGACCCTGCTGATCTACACCCGCGCGGCTGCGGCACATCGCCCGCGACCCGCGCGTCTCGCTCAATTTCAACAGCGACGACATCGTCGTGATCACCGGCGTGGCGGCGGAGGCGCCGGACGAACCGTCGGCGTCTGAATCCGCAGCGTTCATCAAAAAATACCGCACCGACATCGCCAATCTCGGCATGAACCCAAAGAGCTTCGCCGCCTACAGCGTCGCCCTGCGCGTCACACCGGAAAAACTCCGCGGCTTCTGAACGGGTCCGCGCGCCTCAAGAAACGGCATCGGACCGCGGCGACGCATACGGCGAACGCACTCCCCAAAGCCCAACGCTCAGAGCTCAGAGCTCTCAGCAATAAGCCTCCGCGCGCTGACGGTGTTGGCCTCGCGGTCCTCGTCACCCTCCACCTGCAGCATCGCGCCCTCGCCGAGGGCCGCCAGGAAGGCGGGCAGCGGCTGGTCACGGCCGGACGCGTCCTGCGCCGTCGTCCCGGCGGCGATGCGGACCGTGAGCACGCGGCCGTCCTCCAGCTCGGCGGCGGTGATCGTGTCGATCCCGACGGCCACGACGCGCAGCCGATGCTCGCCGGCGGCCGTCGCCTCGCCCTCCTCGGACGTCGGCGGCTGAAAGACCGACGCCACCGACCCGGTCTGGAAGAGGGCGCCGTTGTAGGCGCGCGGGACGAGCACGGTCAACGACTGCGTGATCAGCGAGAAGACGTAGCTGACTCCCTCCGGACCGGCCTTCACGTCGTCCTGCTTGACGGGGCTGCCGTCCAATTGCAGGGGCGTCACGCGCGGGGTCCGCACGGTCAACTGCCCGACCCGGTCGGAGACGGCGCTGCCGCGGTCGGGCCGACGGCGCAGCAGCAGGCTGCCGAGCTGGCGCGCGATCGCCGGAAAACCGGACGGGGTGAGCAGGCAGACGTCGAGGCGGCCGTCGTCGATGAACGCCTCCGGGGTCAGGCTCGTCACGCTCGCGTAGCGCCGGGTGTTGCCCGCGATCATCTGGACCACGTCGCCCTTCCACGCGACCCCGTCGAGATCGACGGTCATCGGCGTGCGCGGAAAGTGTCTGACGGCGTCGAAGATCGCGGGCGCGTAGGCGAGCATGCCGACGCGCGCCTTCAGGCGGTCGCTCAGCCCCGCCACGACCGCCCCGTCGAGTCCGAGACCGGCCATCAGCAGGAAATGCTGCTCCGCCATCCCGTTGATCGCGAGGCGGCCGACGTCGATCCGTCGCCGTTGGGCGCCGATCAGCTGCAGAGTCGCCAGATTCAGGTCGGCGGAGATCCCCACCTCCCGCGCCCAAAGGTTGGCGGTGCCGCCGGGAAGGACGCCCACCGCCGCGTCGCTGCCGATCACGCCGTCGACCGTCTCGCCGAGCGTGCCGTCGCCGCCGCAGGCGATCACCACGGCGACCCCGTCCGCCACCGCCTCCGCGGCCAACTCGGTCGCGTGCCCGGGCCGCTCCGTCTTGCAGACCTCGACGTCCCAGCCGTGGGCGTCGAGGGTCGGCAGGACGCCCGAGAGATCGATCCCTCCCCGGCCGGAATTCGGGTTCGTGATCAGGCGGGCGCGGACTGTGTGCGCGGTGGACATCGTCGCTCCTCAAACATGGTCGGACGGGAGTAGGGTCGAAAAAGGATGCGTCGCAGCCGGACGAACCGCCTGCCGTGCGCGGTGCGGTCTGGAGATAAACCCGCGCCAGTCTCTGGGCGGACCCTCGACGAGATTCGGGCAGCGGCAGTCAAGGCGGTCGGGATTCCAGACACTTCGCCGTCGCGTCTCAGCGTAGGAGCAAGAAAGGCGCCGTCTCCGGGTTGGACAGACCACTCATTCTTTGTCCATCGTCCATCGACGGGATCTCGGGCCGACGACGGGATTCCTCCTTCGTCGGAATGACAATCGGGGGGCATCCCGAGGCACGAGGAATCTCGTCGTCGATTCGACCGGTTGTCTGACGATGGACGGAGCTCCGGCTCCGAAACCCGATCGAGGCGTCACCCCGGTTGTGTCCTCGCCACGCGGCTGCGATCATTCCTCATCGACCTTCGACATGCATCAACGGGAGACGCGTCGTGGCGCAGAGCGCACGGTCTCGACTTCGTCCGGGCGACGGTGCGAAACCCGGCCCCTCCGGAAACTCCGGCAAACCGGCGCAGGCAGGGTTTCAGGCGTCGGCCCCCGGC
Organism: Thermomicrobiales bacterium; assembly: GCA_050997095.1. Lineage (GTDB taxonomy): Bacteria > Chloroflexota > Chloroflexia > Thermomicrobiales > UBA6265 > JBPCRG01. Next base: position 3,090 of record JBPCRG010000517.1, read on the forward strand.
CATCCGCCCTTCCGCGACGACCGCGCCGCGCTCGGCACGATGGAGTCTCCGCTGCGGATGGGGTCCGCCGACCCGCTCGGGGCCATGCTTGCCGACATGCTCCAACAGGTCAACGATTGGCTCAAATTCGCCGAGGGCAAGAACGCCGGCATCGTCGGGCTCGCCAGCGGCGGTTCGCTCGCCTTGATGGCGACGGTCCCGGCTCGGGCGCAGGAGGGCTGGGGCATCCGTGCCGGGTTCGCCGCGGCGACGGTCTTTCTCGCCTTCAGCCTCTTCGCCGGGCTTGCCTCCTTCATGCCGCGCACGAATCTGGCGCGGCTGCTCGGGCGCCCCGCAGGGCCTCCCTCTCCGGAGGACAACCTGCTTTTCTATGGACATCTCGCGCGCTACGTCCCGATCGACCTGGCCAAGGCGGTGGCGAAGCGCTACTGCGGGGGGCAAAAGGGGGACATCGGCAACCTGCACGTCGATCTCGCGGCGCAGATCGCGACGAATGCGCGCATCACCGTCGGCAAGCTGCGCCTCTTCTCCTATGCCGTCGCGCTCTTCGCCGCCGCCCTTGCCCTGCTCATGGCGTCGGTTGTCGCGTGGACATTCGTCTGATCGCCCGAGACAGCCCCATGCCCGATCTCCCCCGCGGCACCGTGACGTTCCTCTTCACCGACATCGAGGGCAGCACCCGCCTGTGGGAACTCGATCCGGCGGCGATGTGGACGGCGTTGGCCCGTCATCACGATCTGCTGCGCTCCGCCATCCTTGTCCACCACGGCGTCGCGTTCAAAACGGTCGGCGACGCGTTTCAGGCGGCGTTCGCGTCCGCGCCGGACGCCGTCGCCGCCGCGGCCGACGCCCAACGGACGCTCGCCGCAGCCGGCTGGCCGGAGACGGGCAGGATCCTCGTCCGCATGGCGATCCACAGCGGCGAGGCCGAGCCGGACGGCTCCGGCGGCGACTACACCGCCCCGTGCCTCAACCGCCTGGCCCGGCTCCTCGGCGCCGCCCACGGCGGTCAGACCGTGCTCACCGGCGCGGCCCGCGCCCTCGTCGAGGAGCGCCTGCCGAGCGGTGTGAGCCTGAAGGACCTCGGACGCCACCGCCTGCGCGACCTGCTTGAACCGGAGCGGGTGACGCAGGTCGACATCGCCGGGCTTACGTCCACGTTCCCGCCGCTGAAAAGCCTGGAGCGCCACCCGACCAATCTTCCCGTGCAGCCGACGGCCCTGATCGGTCGCGGCGGCGAGCTGGCGGCCATCGCGGAGCTGTTCGGGCGGGACGGCGCCCGCCTGGTCACCCTGAACGGGCCGGGCGGAGCGGGGAAGACGCGCCTGGCCCTGCAGGCCGCCGCCGGCCTGCTCGACGCCTGGGAGGATGGCGCGTTTTTCGTCGACCTGGCTCCGCTCTTCGATCCGGGTCTGCTGCTCTCCGCCGTCGCCCAGGCGTTGGGCGTGCGCGAGGGCGGAGGGCAGACCGTGCGGGATGCGCTGACCGGCCATCTCGGCGGGAAGCGGATCCTGCTCATTTTGGACAACTTCGAGCGCGTGGCCGCGGCGGCGCCGGACGTCGCGGATCTCCTGGCCTCCTGCCCGCGTCTCGGCGTGATCGTCACCAGCCGCGCGCCGCTGCGGATCCGGGCCGAGCGCGAGGTCGTGGTCGACCCCTTTGGCGTGCCCGACCTGCGCCGACTGCCTGCGATCGGGGTGCTCGCGGTCGTGCCCGCCATCGACCTGTTCGTGCAGCGGGCGCGGGCGGCGCAGAGGGATTTCCGGCTGACGCCCGGAAACGCGGACGATGTGGCGGCGACCTGCGTCGCGCTCGACGGCCTGCCGCTCGCGATCGAGCTTGCCGCCGCGCGGATCAGGCTGCTGACGCCGGCGGCGATGCGGGTCCGGCTCGAACGCCGGCTGGCGCTGCTCACCGGCGGCGCCCGGGATCTGCCGGAGCGGCAGCGCACGCTCCGCGCCGCGATCGCTTGGAGCCGCGATCTCCTCTCCCCCGCCGAGCGCACGCTCTTCGCCCAACTCTCGGTCTTCTCCGGCGGATGCACGCTGGAGGCGGCGGAGGCCGTCGCGGGGGGTGGCGGCTCGGGGCCGTTGGGGCTCTCCAGCCTCGAACCACCGACGCTCGACGGCCTCTCCGCGCTCGTCGAGCAGAGTCTGCTCCGGCAGCGCGAGGACGCCGAGGGGCAGCCGCGCTTCACCGTGCTCGCCACGATCCGCGAATTCGCGTAGGAGTGCCTCGCCGGGCTCGGGGGCGAAGCCGACCTGGCCCACGAACGGCACGCGGCCCATTTTCTCGGCATGGTCCAGACCGCGGCGCCCCTGCTCACCGGGGAGACGCAGGCGGACTGGCTCAACCGGCTCGAGACCGAGCACGACAACCTGCGGACGGCGCTTGGGTGGGTGGAGCGGTCGGGAGACGACGAGGCGTTCCTCGCCGGCGTGGCGGCGCTTTGGCGTTTTTGGTGGATGCGCGGGCATCTGGTCGAAGGCCGCGAATGGCTGGCGCGCGCGCTTGCCCGCACGGATGGGCGCGCGACCCCCGTCCGCGCGCGGGCCCTCTCCGGGGCGGGGGTCCTTGCGCAGGCTCACGGCGACTGCGGCCACGCCCGCGCCCTGCACGAGGAGGCGCTCGGCCTCCATCGCCGGTTCGACGACGAGGAGGGTGTGGCCAGCGCCCTCTCCCACCTCGGCCTTGTCGCCGCCGATGAGGGCGACTACCCGTTGGCGGAGGAACGGTTCCAGGAGAGCCTGGCGCTGGACCGGCGCCTCGGCAACGGGCGCGCCGTCTGCGTCGAGCTCAGCAACTTGGGGATGGTCGCGTTTCTGCGTCAGGACGCTGGACGGGCGGCGGAGCTGTACGACGACGCGCTGCGCGTGGCCCGGCCGCTCGGCGACAGCCAGCTCCTCGCCAACATCCTCGTCAACCTCGCCGAGGCCGCCGAACATCAGGGCGACGGGCCGCGGGCGCTTCCCCTGTACGACGAGGCGCTCGCCCTCTACCGCACGCTCGGGGATCGGCAGCGTTCCGCGTTCGCCTTGGCCGGTCTGGGACGGATCGCCGGAAATCGCGGCGACCTCGCGGGCTCGGCGGCGATGGCGACGGAGAGCCTGGCCCTCGCCTGGGAGATCGGGGACCGCGCCGCGGCGGCGACGGCGATCGAGGGGCTCGCGGCGGTCGCCGTCGGGGAATGCGCCCACGCCCGCGCGGCCGAACTCTCCGGAGCCGCGGCGGCGCTGCGCGAGGCGGCGAACGCCCCGATCCCCGCCGCCTACCGCGACGACGGCGAGCGCCGGCTCGCCGCGCTCCGCTCCGCCCTCGGCGACGGCTTCACCGCCGCCTGGAACGCCGGCCGCGCCCTCCCGCCGGAGCAGGCCGTCCGCGCCGCGCTCGCAGCCGCGACTTACCGCACCGAACCCACCGGGCCGTAGCACATCGCCCGTCCGTCGGTCATCGTGTAGATCTCATTGCAGCAGAAGTCCCGGGCGTCGCTGGTCCCGCTGCCCGGCTGGCAGGCGGCGAGTTCGATCGCGAAGCCGCCCCGCTCGTCGAGCGTGATCTCGTCGCAGCAGGAACCGTGCGCGCCCTCGCCGCAGGTGAGGCAGCAGGTCGCCGCGCCCCCGGCGCCCTTCCGGCATTCCGCCCCTTTCGGGCAGCATCGGCCGTCGCAGCAGGGACCGCCGCCGCAATCGCCGGCGACCGCGCAGATCTCGCAGGAACGGCCCTTGTCCGGATTGACGATGGGAACCGAGAAACAGGCATGGCTCTCCGGCCCGCAGAGGCCGGCGTGGCAGGGATCGCTCGGGCAGTCGGCGTTGCCCGCGCAGACGCACGCCGCGAACGGACCCGGCCGGCGAAGGTCGGGGCAGCCGAGCGCTCCGTCCGCCGCGCGGCAGACGCCCTTGGCGTTTCCGGCGCAGGCGGCGCACAGACCGGACGCCGCGGCGCCCTCGCCCACGCACCGGTCGCGTTCCGGGCCGACGGGGAAGACCGCCTCACAAAAGCGGGCGCAGTTGGCCGGACCCGTCTCGGCGTTCGCGCCGAACCGGCTCGACACCCCCGCGGCGACCGCGCCCATCAGCCCGGCCAGCACGCGCCGCCGGAAGGCGCCGCCGCCGAACCGTCGCGTCAAGGCATCAAAGGCCGAACCGTCCATGCCCACCTCATCGCCGCCGTCGGCGGCGTTCGACCCGCCATATGGGCGACTCGTCGACGGAGGCGGACATGCGAATCCCGTCCTCAGACGTCCGGCACTATACCGCCCGCCTTCTGTCATCGCAAGCGCACGCCGGGCAGGACAAAGAACGAGCCCCGGGAGCGATCCCGGGGCCCGTTCGCAGTGGTTTGAGCGACGGACGCCTAACCCGTGATGAACGGGCCCGCAGCCTTAAGCACTTCGTCCTTCGACAGCGGCGCGTTGACGGCGTCGGGGAAGGGGACCGCGCCGGTCAGGACGTTCAGGTAGGCGGCGTGCCGACCCTCGACGCCATGGATGGTCAGCGCGGCGGTCAGGATGTCCTTGTTCTCGATGTACTGCGCGGCTCCGCCGTAGGCGGAGACGCCCACGCCCTCGATCACGGCTGCGGTCTTCAGGAAGCCGGCGAGGTCGGTGTACTTGAAGTCGTACTTGCCCCGCTTGACCGGCTTGCCTTTGAGCTGCTTGATCACGGCGGTCAGCGCGTCGACGTGCTGCTTCTCGTCGTCGGCGATCTTGGCGACGTTCTCGCGGACCACCGGCTGATATCCGGCCGCGGTGAACGCGGCCTCGTCGTACGACTTGAGGGCCTCCTTGTAGAAGGTCGCCTCCAGGTGCTCAAGCGTCAGCGCGTAGTTCAAGACATCGACATCGTCTTTGAATGGCGAAGTTGCCATGGATGTTCACTCCTTTGAATGGTCTGCCGGCGACCGCATCGGACGCCACGCCGTGTTGCGACAAAGTGACGGCCGATGAGCTAACCCTTGATGAACGGTCCGGCGATGGCGAGGATCTCGCTCTTGGTCTTCGCCTTCTCGAACGCCTCGGGGAAGGGCACCGCGCCGGTGATCAGGTTGAGGTACGACGCATGGCGCGCCTCGACCGCGACGATCGAGCCGGCCGCGGTGAGGAGATCCTTCGACTTGATCGAGGCCCCCGCGCCGTCGTAGGCGCTCACGCCGGTGTTCTCAAGCGCGGCGGCGGTGGCCAGGAACTTGGCCGGGTCTTTGCCGTAGCCGAAGTCGTACTTGGCTTCCTTGACCGGCGTGCCCTTGAGGCTTTTGATGACCAGGGTCAGCGTGTCGACGTGGGCCTTCTCGTGGTCCCGGATCAGGCCGAGATACTTGTCGATCGAGTTGCCGAAGCCGTCGTTGCCATGCTTGAACTTATCGACGCCGTCGCGGTAGAAGGCGTACTCAAGGTGCTCAAGCGTGAGCGCGTAGTTGAGCACGTCGACGTCGTCCTTGAAATCGGCGACGGGAGACGCCTCCGGGGTCGCCGCGGCGAACACGGACGAGCCGCCCAAACGCGGAACCGAGGCGATCGCCACCGCGAGCGCGCCGCCGATGCCGATTTTCGCGCCGCCGCTCAGGAATGAGCGCCGGGACGAGATCCGGTCCCGCTCCGCCAACACGGCGGACAAGAGATCCTCGTGAGCCTGTCGCATCCAATTTCTCCTCTGCGGCTTCCGTGGAGATCCATTTCGTCGCCGCATCACGCCAAGGGGGACAAACCGTCCCTCCTCCACATAGAAGTCTTGCAAGATCGATGCCAGTCGAGGCGCTCTCCGTCAGACGGTCGGCCGGATCGCGGATGACCGCGCGACATCTCCTGTATCCTTGACGACATCGACCATTGCGCAGATGGGTATCGGCCCCGCAAGGAGGAACGCTCAGATGTCCAGGAACATCGTTGTGCTTGTCATCGTCGCCATGATGTTTTCGGCCCTCGGCATGGGCTCGGTCCCGCGGGCGGCCGCGCAAACGGGGGCCACGCCGGTCGCCGTCGATCCGCCCCAGGCGCTGCTGCCGGCGTTCGCGGACGAGGCGAAGGGCCAGACCGCCAAGATCAACGGCGTGGAGATCTACTACGAGGTCTACGGCAAGGGCGAGCCGGTCATCCTGCTGCACGGCGGCCTCGCCAACGGGCGCTATTTCGTGAATCAGATCCGCGCGCTCGAAGGAACCTATCAGGTGATCGTGATGGACAGCCGCGGCCACGGGCGTTCGTCGTTCGACGCCCAGCCGATCTCCTACGAATTGATGGCCTCGGACGTCCTCGGCTTGATGGATCGGCTGACCCTGCCGAAGGCCAGCAT
>JBPCRG010000538.1:0-7700 GCA_050997095.1 Thermomicrobiales bacterium
CAATTGGGACGCGCGGGAGAGGTGCGGCAGCGCCAGCCCGACGAGGCAGTTGATCCGTTTGACCCCGAGCACTGCCGCGATCTCGAGCGCCCGCGCCACCCCGTCGCGGAACTCCGCGACCCGGGCAGGATCGTTGGCGAGCCCGCGCTCGCCGGCCGCGAAATCGCCGACCGGCAGATTGAAGAGAATCTGCTCCAGGTTGTTGCGGTCGAGCGCGGCTCTGATCGCGGGCACGTCTTCATTGTAGGGGAAGAGGAATTCGACCGCGCTGAATCCGGCCGCCGCGGCCCGGTCGAATCGCTCGACGACGGGGTGCTCGGTGAACAGCATCGAGAGATTCGCGGCGAAACGCGGCATGGATCCTCCTGGCGGCGGTCTGGGGAACGGGGCCTTGCCCGTTGATCCTACGCGCCTGAACGGTCCTGGTCAAACTTGGCGCGTCGGCGGGCCGCATGTGCGGCCGCCGTGTTGAGCAGCCCGCGCCCACTATGCGTACAATCGCCCCGTCTGCCCGAAGCTTCGGCGAAGACCGAGCGCCCGCGTTCCAAGGAGCACATCCCTTCATGCCGTCAGATCTCAGCCCGCAGCCGCCCGCGTCGCCGAACGGTCCCCTGACATCTGCAGAGATCGCCGACCGGCTCGCGCCGGGTCAGGTCCAGATGTCCGCCGACGGCCGGAACGCCGCCTTTGTCGTCGCGCCCGGTGGCAAGAAGAAGGAGCATCTGCAATCCGCGGTCTGGCTGTCGCGCGACGGCCTCCCCGCGGAGCAGTTCACCGGCGGCTCCGCCAACGACACGGCCCCGCGCTGTTCGCCGGACGGCAGGCGGCTGCTCTTCCTTTCCGACCGGGCGGAGCCGGGCAAACTCAAGCTTTACGTGATGCGGCTGGACGGCGGCGAGGCGCTTCCCGTCGGCGAGATCGAGGGCGAACTGAGCGCGCCGAGCTGGTCGCCCGACGGCGCGCAGATCGCGGTCCTGCTCAAGGACTCGGAGACGAAAGAGGAGAAGAAGCGCAAGGAGGACCGCGACGACGCCGAGGTCGTCGACGGACTCCCCACGTTCAAATGCGTCCACATCGTCGCCGTCGAGGGCGGCGTCGCGCGCCAGCTGACCTACGGATCCCGGCAGGTCTGGTCGTTCGGCTGGTCGCGGGACGGGGAGCGCCTCGCGATCGCGACCACCGAAGAGCCGAGCATGGACGCGACCTGCGGCTCCGGCGACCTGTGGACGATCCCCGTCGCCGGGGGGGCGGCCAGCCACGTCGCGCGATTCCCCACCCTGCCCGACTCGCCGGTCTGGGTCGACGCGGGCGACGGCCCGAGGATCGCCGTCCGCGCCAACGACCACCGCGCCGACCCCGTCGACTCGGTCTGGCTGGCCCCCGCGGATGGCGGGGCCGCGCTCAACCTGGTGCCCGGCTTCGACGGCAACGTCGACGGCCTCGGCCCGGTGGCGGGACGACCGGGGATTCTCGCGCTGCGCATCGTCAGCCACGTGCAGTCGCACGCCTACCTGCTCGACGTCGCGACCACGGCGTTGACGCAGTTTTCGCCGACGCACCTGCCCGGCGACGGGACGCTCATCGATGGTCCCAGCTTCTCCGACGGCGGGGAGCGGATGGCGGTGATCTGGGCCGACGGCGCGATTCCCGACGAGGTCTACGTCGGTCCCGGCGCGGGCCCCGCCGCCGCCGTGTCCAGCCTCGGGGCCGCATACGTCGACCGGCTCAGCCCGGTCGAGCGGGTGGTCTGGAACAGCGACGGTTGGGAGATCGAAGGGCTGCTCACCTATCCGGCCGGGTATCGGGCGGGAGAACGGTACCCACTTGTGCTCGAAGCGCACGGCGGACCGAGCTTGCAGTGGGAGGACCGCTGCTTTCTCGACTGGCACGACTGGGCGCAGTTCCTGGCGAGCCGCGGCTACTTCGTGCTCGCGCCCAACCCGCGCGGGAGCACCGGGCGCGGCGCCGAGTTCCAGCGGCAGCTGCAGGACGACGTGGGCGGCGGCGAGATCCGCGACCTGACCTCCGGCGTGCAGGCGATGGTGGAGCGCGGCCTCGCCGACCCGGAGCGGCTCGGCATCGGCGGCTGGAGCTGGGGCGGCTATCTGACCGCCACGGCGATCACCCAGACCACGATGTTCAAGGCGGCGATGATGGGCGCGGGACTCGCCGATCTCATCTCCGACCACGGCTCCGACGACATCCCGTCGGCCAACCTCCTCTATTTCCCCGGGCAGCCCTACACCCATTCCGATCTCTACTGGCGGGGTTCGGCGATCAAGAACGTCGCGGACTGCACCACCCCGACCCTGATCCTCCACGGTGACGCCGACGCCCGGGTCCACTGGACGCAGGGCGCGGAGATGTACCGGGCGCTGAAGACGTTGGGGGTCCCGACCGAGTTCGTGAAGTACCCGCGGGAGGGCCACCCGATCAAGGAGCGCCACCATCAGATCGACCTCCTGACCCGCCTCGCCGCGTGGTTCGACAAGTACCTGAAGGCGTAGACGCTCCGCGAGGGGCCTAAACAGCGAGGCGAGGTTTTTCGTGGTTCGGTGGTCTGCGCATCGCCTTTGGATCGTCGCCCCCACCGACGACGGTTCTCGCTGCGCTCGAAGAGATTCCTGGACCCCGCGACTCCGCCTGCGGGCTCAGCTCGGAATGACGGTGGGGGCCGTCGGAAAAGATGCCGAATGAGTTCCCGCAAATCACTCGGGATGACGAATGGAGGAGACGCGCCCCGCATGTCATTCTGACGAAGGAGGAATCTCGTCGCTCCGTTCCCACGTCGGGGAGACTCGAGCAGCGTGGTCCTATGTCACCTCTGACAACTGCCGCGTCAGGTCGGCGACGTGGTGGAGCTCGTGCCCGGCCATGATGTAGGCGAGGGCGCGCACGCTGACCACGTTGCCGTCGGCCGCGCCGCGGCGCAGCCACGCCTGCGACTCCAGGCTGGCGAGGAGCGAGAGCGACGCCGCCCGGACCGACGTGAATTCCGCGACGAGATCCGCCATCGACCGGCGGTCGCAATCCGCCGCCACGGGGTAGGCCTCGACGTCGAACCCGGGCAACGGCGTCGCGTCGGCGCGGGCGAAGCGGAGCGCGCGGTACGCGAAGACCCGTTCCCCGTCGGCGAGGTGCCCCAGGATCTGATGGGCGCTCCATTCCCCGGCGGCGGGACGCCATCGGGCCTGCGTCTCGGTCAGCGAGGAGAAGAACGAGCCGGTCGCGGAAATTTGGACGCCGAGAAGATCGACGATCGGCCCCTGCGGCACCAGCCGGATGTACAGGTCGTAGTAGTCGAGATACTCGGCGGCGAGGGGTCTCCCGGGATCGCGTTCGGGCATCGTGTCGTCTCCTTGGCTCGTCGAGGTCATCGTCTATCCGTCGCAGCCGAGCAGGCGGCAGATCGTCTCGACGTAGATCTTGGCCTGCGTGACCAGATCGTCGATGGAGACCGCCTCGTTCGCGCCGTGGGCGTTCTCCCCGCCCGGGCCGAGACCGACGGTGTCGATGCCCGCCCGCCGGTAGAAGCGCCCGTCGGTCGCGCCCGCCCATTGCACGAAATACTCCGGCTCGACGCCCCTGACGGTCCTGACGCTCTCCTGAAGCGCCCGCACCAGCGGCGACGTCTCGTCGGTGATGTTCGCGGCGATGTAGTCGCCACGGGGATCCTCGTCGATCGTGTATCGGAACTTCGGATCGTCGGCGGCGACCGCGTCGAGCTTGGCGCGGACCTCGGCCATCACCGTCTCCCGGGTTTCGCCGGGGATCGTCCTGCGGTCGACGCTGATCGTGCAGGTTCCCGGAACCACGTTGTGGGCGACGCCCGCTTGGATCGAGTTGATGCTGATCACCGGCTTGCCGACGGCGGGGTGGAACGCGTCGATGTCCCCCTCCAGCGCCAGCACGCCCTTCGCGGCTTGCGCGATCGCGTTCACGCCGGTCGACCGCGCCGCCGCCGTGTGCGAGGCGCGGCCGTGGAAGGTGATGTCGAACGCGAAGATGCCGCGCTCGGCGTTGCGGACCTTGAGGTCGCTCTTCTCGCCGATGATGCAATAGTCGGGGCGGCGGAGGCGTCCGGCCGCGATCTCGTCGAGCACGAAGATCGTGCCCACCGCCGCGCTCGTCTCCTCGTCCGAGACGATGTGGGCCTGGAGACATCCGCGCAGCGGCGCGTCGCGCAGGATCGACATCAGGTGGAGCATCACGCCGGTGGACGACTTCATGTCCGACGCGCCCCGGCCGACGAGCCGCTTGCCGTCCGGAGTGACGGTGGGCATGAACGGATCGCTGCGCCAGGCGCCCGCGTCGGAGACCGGAACCACGTCGAGATGGCCGTTCATCGCGATCGTCGGGCCGGCCGCGGCGTCGCCGATCGAGACGACGATGTTCGGCCGGTCCGGGTCCTTCGCGACGACCTGATGCGGGAGCGACAGGCGGCCGCACCATTCGGCGACGAACCGCATGATCTCCCGTTCGTGGCCGCTCTCGCTCGGGATCGCGATCAGCGCGCTGGCCAGATCCACAATTCCTGCGCGATCGACCTTCTCTGTCCACGCGTTCACCGGCGACTCCAGACCATGCATGCTCCGCCGCGCGAATCCGGCGGATGTCGTCGTCCGGTGCCGCCGGAGGCGATCCCGTCCCGTTTTCGATGCGTGGCCGGCGTGAGGTCCGGACGACGCGACCGACGGTGGCGTCGGAACCGTCAGGATACGGCTAAAGCCGTTCGAAGCGGGCGACATCGGCGACGAAAACCACGGCGCCGCAGACTTTGACCTCGAAGTTCTCGGGCATGTAGGGCAGCCCCGGCTCCAGCGCGGGCGAATAGGGGACCGCGATCTGGGTCCGCCGCCGGCAGGTGCGCTGCAGAATCGCCATCACGCTCGGGACGGCGTCGTCCTCGACCCCGATCAGCATGCTGCTGTTGCCGGTCCGCAGAAACGACCCCGTGGTCGCGACCTTCGTGAATCGGTGGTTGGCCGCGATCAGGGATTCCGTCAAGACATCGGCGTCCTCGTCTTGGACGATGGCGATCACCAGCTTCATCGGGGCCTCCTGTCCACCATCGACGGAGACAAACGGCGCGGACCGGGCAAGGCGGACTTGCACGCTCCACGGGTTTGGCGACGGTCGGCTTCGCGGAGTCTAGCAGATGTGATCGGGGCCCGGTCCGGCGGTCGTCTCGGACGGCGTCCCGCCCCCAAACGGCCTACTGCCGACGTCGGCTCTCGCGCCCGGACCGGATCAGCCCGCGTTCGAGCAGTTTCGCGGCGACGCTCATCACCTGCTGCGGAGTCACTCCCGCGATCGCCGCGACCTGCGCGATGCTGCGCTCCCCGTTCAGCTGGTTGAGCAGCGCCCACTCGGTCGGCGTGATCTCCATCGTGTCGTCGACGTCCACCGGCGGCCGGAGCACCAGATCGAAGACCGCGTTCTCGCTCAGGTGGGACGGCGCCGATTCGGCCGGCTGCCCGGTGGACGACCTGCTCTCGGCCCCGATGTTCGTCGCCAGCAGCGCGACCGCCTGCTCAAGCGACTCCGCGTAGGCGTCCATGCTGTCGACATCGGCGACGTCGACCGCCTCGACCACCCCGATCACCTCGGCGCCGTCGACGATCGGCACCGCCACATACGACCGGACCCCGAGTTCGGAGAGATTCGGGAGGTGCGGGTCGCGGTCCCGGTCCTCGCTCAGCAGAACGCGTCCCTTTCGCCGATACGCCGCCATCGGCAGCACCAGCGACTCCGGGGCGATCAGGCCGTAGTAGAAGCACCCGTCCTCGACGACCGTGGAGACATGCCAGCGTTTCCCCCGCGGGATCGGCCGCAGGATGGTGACCCGGCGCGCTCCCGTGGTCTCCCGGACGTGCCGGACGACCATCGTGATCTGGCGGTCGACCTCGACTTCTCCGCCGGAGACGCCGAGCTCGGCGGTGACATGGGCTTGGGCGCGGCGCTGGAGCTGGGCGGTGTACCGCTTCCGCTCCTCCCGCCCGCCCTCGTCGCCCGCATGACCCTGATCCCCCGAATCGGAACCGACACCGCTCTTCGGCGCCTCCTGGATCGTCTCCACCACCAGCACCCTCGCGTGATCCTCAATTCCGAACCGGTCGCCGCATCAGCCGATCGTCAGCAGCGTGACGGTGCTGACCACACCGTCGGTGCGCTGGACCTTCCCGATCACAAGCTCGCCGATGCGCTTCGGGTCGTCGGCCTCGATCACCGCGACGATGTCGTACGTGCCGGCGACCTGGTCGACCTGGGAGATGCCGGCCTCGAGCAGCGTCTTCTGGATCTCGGTGCCCCGTCCGGCCTCGATCGTGATCAGGACATACGCTCTCAATCGCCAGCTTCCTTTCAAGGTTTTGGACTTGGTTCCGACCCGGCGGTCGGCCCATTCAGCCGTCGCTCCGCTGCCAGATCGTCTGCATGCCGACGCCGCGGACCATCTCGCGAAGCGCCTGCCGCTCCAGTTTGACCAGCCGGTTGAACGCCTGCTCCGTGGCGGCCTGCAGCGCCCTGCCGCCCTCCAGCGCCGACCGCTCCAGCATCGTCCCGAGCAGCCCGGCCGCCTCGAACTCGCGGACCGCGCCCGACCACGGCGCCAGCGTCAGGCTCTCCGGCAACGGCAACTCCGGGCGCAATCTCCGGAACGACGCCAACCGGGCCTGCGGCGACGCCGCGATCTGGTCGATCACGATTGTCGGACCGGCGGCCCCGCCGCGCCGGGTGTCGAGGATCAGCGAACGGCCGACGCGGACGAAGAAGACGCTCAACACCTCGGCGGTCCGCAGCGCGGCCCGCATCCGCTCGTTGAAATCCCCGTCCATCGGCTCCATGCGCTTTTCCCGGATCGAAGCGCACCGCAGCGACGCGCATCGCGGCAGGGTCGCGCCCTCGAAGTCTACGTCGCCGCGGCGCGGGCGGACGCGCCGACGATGATCTCGACCAGCCTGCCATGCAGCGGCCCGTTGCCGGCGACGATCTCGCGGGCGAACGGGCGGAACGGGCCGCCGTCGAGCGCGGAGACGCGGCCGCCGGCCTCCGTCACGATCAGCGATCCCGCCGCCATGTCCCACGGCTGCAGCGGCCGCTCCCAGAAGCCTTCGAGTCGCCCGGCGGCGACATAGCAGAGGTTGAGCGCGGCCGCGCCGTCGCGCCTGATGCCCTGGACCTGCGACTGCAATTCGCTCCAGAGGGCGAGCTGCGCCGCGCGCTCGTCGAGATCGTACGAGAACCCCGTCGCGAGCAGCGAACGGATCGGCGCATCGACCGTCGACACCCGCATCGGCGCCCCGTTCAACCGGGTGCCCTCCCCGGCGACCGCCTCGAACAGCTCGTCGCGCATCGGGTCGTACACCACGCCCAGCACCACGTCGTCGCCGTGGACCAGCCCGATCGAGACCGCGAAGTGCGGGTAGCCGTGGGCGTAGTTCGTCGTCCCGTCCAACGGATCGACGACCCAGACGAACCCCGTCGACGTCTGCCCCCCGGCCTGGGACGCGATCCCCTCCTCGCCGACGATGCGGTGGTCGGGAAACGCGGCGCGGAGGCGCTCGCCGATCAGCCGCTCGGACGCGCGGTCGGCGTCGGTGACGAGATCGACCGCCCCCTTGAACTCGATCGACCGCGCCTGTCCGAGCCGATCCCGGAGAATGGCGCCGGCCTCCCGCGCCGTCGCGACCGCGAGATCC
>JBPCRG010000552.1:0-5518 GCA_050997095.1 Thermomicrobiales bacterium
GCCGCGGACCGCACCGGGCACATGATCATCCAGACGCTCTACCAGCAGGGCATCAAGCACGCGGTCAACTTCTTCGACGAGCACTACATGCTGGACCTGCTCTTCTCGGCCGACGGCTCCTGCTGCGGCTGCGTCACCCGCGAACTCAAGACCGGCGAGATCCATGTCCTCCACGCGAAGTCCGTCCTGATCGCGACCGGAGGCTTCGGCCGCGTCTTCAAGATCACGTCGAACGCGATGGCGGGAACCGGCGACGGGGTTGCCGTCGCCTTCCGCCGCGGCGTGCCGCTGATGGACATGGAGTTCTACCAGTTCCATCCCACCGGTCTCTACAAACTCGGGATCCTGCTCTCCGAGGCCGCGCGCGGCGAGGGCGGCATCCTGCGCAACGGCGAGGGCGAGGCCTTCGCGGCCCGCTACGCCCCCACGCTGGCCGACCTCGCCCCGCGCGACATGATCTCGCGCTTCATCCATCAGGAGATCCGCGAGGGGCGCGGGATCGACGGCAAGGATTATGTCCACCTAGACCTGACCCACCTCTCCGCGCAGGTGATCGACGAAAAGCTGCCGGACGTGACCGGCTTCGCCCGCACCTACCTCGGCGTGGAGCCGAAGACGCAGCCGGTGCCGATCCAGCCCACCGCCCACTACGCGATGGGCGGCGTGCCCACCGACGTCGACGGCCGCGTGATCCGGGACGAATTCGGCACGGTCATTCCCGGGCTCTACTCCGCCGGCGAATCGGCCTGCGTCTCCGTGCACGGCGCGAACCGCCTCGGCACGAACTCACTCGTCGACCTCGTCGTCTTCGGCCGCCGCGCCGGCAAGCACATGATGGAGTTCCTGCGCACCGCCGAACTCCAACCGCTGCCGCAGGACCCGGAGTTCACCGCGAAGGCCGAGATCGCGGCGCTGCTCGGCCGGACCGGCGGCGAGCGGGTCGCCGACATCCGCAAGCGGATGCAGGTCGTGATGATGGACAACGTCTCCGTCGTCCGCGACGCGCAGGGGCTGGAGGAGGCGCGGCGCGAGATCCAGACGCTGCGCGGGGCCTACGCAAACGTCTCGATCCAGGATCGCGGTCCGACCTACAACACCGACTTGATGGAGGCGCTCGAGCTGGGGTACATGCTCGACTGCGCGGAGACGATCGTCGCGGGCGCGATCGCCCGGGAGGAGAGCCGCGGCGCCCATTACCGCACGGATTTCACGACCCGAGACGACGTGAACTGGCTCGCCCACACGCTCGTCTACAAGAGCTCGGGCGGTCTGCAGATGCGCAAGAAGCCGGTCACGATCACCAAGTTCCAGCCCAAGGAACGCAAGTATTAGCCATCGGCGCCTCGCGGCGCCGCGGAGGACCACGCGGTGGACGTCACGCTGCGGATCAAGCGGTACAACCCGGACGTGGACGTCAAACCGGCGTTCAGGGAATATCAGGTCGAGGTCGAATCGACCGACCGCGTGCTCGACGCGCTGAACCAGATCAAGTGGTACCAGGACGGGTCGCTCACCTACCGCCGCTCCTGCGCCCACGGCGTCTGCGGCTCCGACGCGATGCGGATCAACGGCCGGAATCGGCTCGCCTGCAAGATGCCCATGGGCGAGCTCGGCAAGAAGGTCACGATCGAGCCGCTGCTGGGCTTCGCGGTCGTGAAGGACCTCGTCGTCGACATGGACGAGTTCTTCGAAGGCTACAAATCGGTCAAGCCCTATCTGATCAGCGAGGGCGCGCCGAGCGCCGGCGAATGGCTGCAGAGCCCCGAGGAGCGGGCCCGCTTCGAGGACACCACGAAGTGCATCCTCTGCGCCGCCTGCACGACCTCCTGCCCGATCACCGGGACCAACAAGGAGTTCGTCGGCCCGGCCGCGATCGTCAACGCCCACCGCTTCATCTTCGACAGCCGGGATCAGGGGACGAGCGAGCGGCTGCGGATCATGAACCAGCGGTCAGGAGTCTGGCGCTGCCGGACGATCTTCAACTGCACAGAGGCCTGCCCACGCGGGATCGAGATCACCCAGGCGATCGAGGACGTCAAGCGTGCGCTGCTGATGGACCGGGTGTAGCCGGTCGCGGAGCTCCCTCTTCCGGGGGTCCCAAAAGTCGCATGCTATACTCCCGCCCGTTCCGTGACGGCATAGCGACGACGAGGCCCCACCGATGGACAATCCATTCTCCTGGAATTATTTGACCACCGTCCCCGGCTCGAACGAAGTGCTGGGCCCGTTCGCGATCGGCTTTCTCGCACTCTTCGGACTCGGGTTTTTGGCGTCGACCCTGCTCTACAACGGCGGCGGCCGCAAACTCTTCGCCAATCCCGTCCTCTTCCGGATGGCGTGCAAGTGGGCGGGCGTCGGGCTCGTGATCGCGGGGTTGGGGCTCTTCTTCTTCGTCATCCGGGCGCTGCAGATCAACCCCTTCACTTTCGGCATGAGAATCTGGCTCTGGCTCTCGCTGCTGGCCCTGGCGGCGTTCGCGGCCTACATCCTGTACGATCTACGCGCCCACTATGAGGGCGCGAAAGCCGAATACGAGGAGTACAAACGCAAGCAGCTGTACCTTCGCGCGACGGCGTCGGGCACGCCGACCCGACAGGCCGGGCGTCAACTCAGCACGGCTCCCGCTCCGCGCCCTGTCCGCAAGAAGCGGCGCTGATGCCCACCCGTTGAGCGTGGCCGCGGCGCCCAGCCCCATGCGAAAGGCCCGATCCCCAACGGGATCGGGCCTTTTCGGTTCAGGAATGGGGTGGCCGTGCACCCCTTGTCGACCGCGTCTCTCCGGCTTTGCTTCGCTCGTCGGCTCCGGCCCGGCGACCCCACGACACCCGAAGAGGTCTGCTTAAGGCTGCTACCTTCCGGTCCTGACCTGATTCACAGTTCTCCGCCGCGCGGGACCTGACCCTCGACACCCCGTGACGTCGCCAGTCCCACAGAACCGGGCCTCGAAGGGGAATTCAACCCCGCTGGAGCGGGTTGCGGGTACAGGGCACCGCTAGCTCCCCATCTAGCACGACCGGTCCGAGTGTACTTCCATCCAGAACGCGCGTCAAAACCCGCTCACTCGGGCGGCAGCGCGCGGTCGGCCGGCCAGTCGATCGGGCGGGAGCCGGGATCGGACATCTCCGGGTAGTCCCGCAGGCGGCGCAGCACGCGGATCGTCAGGTCGTTCCGGACCTGGACCTGGCACGAGAGCCGCAGCCCCGATTCCGGGTCCGTCAGCGTCGCCAGTTTGGCCGACTCCGCCTCCGTCTGCGGACCGGCGTCCCCGTCCATGATCTGAACCCGACAGGTGGTGCAGCGGGCGTTTCCCCCGCAGCGGTGCAGGATTTCCACCCCCGCGTCCTCGACCGCGAGGACCAGCCGCTGGCCCGCCGCGCACGTCGTTTCTCCGATGCCTTCCATCACGACCTTCGGCATTAACGCCTCCATCTATCCCTTGATCGCCACGCGAGGCCGGTCGGCTCCCGCCTCGTGATCCTAACAAAACGCCCGTCGGGCGTCGGCGACGATTCCCCTATGCGATTCCCTACGCCTGGAAAAGCACGTCGCCGACGGTGCGAAGCTGATGCCGGTCGGCGAAATCCGCCGCGTGCGGTCCCGAGAGGACCAGCGTGCCGACATGACCGTGCCGATCCGATCCGGTCACGAACGGGTATGTCACCGACGCGCGTTCGAACCGCCGCTCCGCGAAGCAGATCTCCTCGCTGATCCGGCCGAAAATGTCGTACGCGACCTGATCCGCCTCCATCAAGTCGGGGATAGGGAAATCGACCCAGACGTTGAGGACGATGCGGCCGCTGTCGAGCTCCGGGCCGCCGATCAGATGGACGCCGTCGAGGTCCCGCAGGACCTGGCCCACCTCGATCGAAAAGCGCACATTGGCCGCGTCGTCGATCGACCAGCGGTCCCCGAACCGGCCCTTCATCAAGTCGACGAAATCATCCACCATGCCCTGCTTCTCCAGATCGTCATCCATTTCCGACACCCGGCGCCGTTTCTCGGTCGCCGTGACCAAGTCCTCTATACTATGCGCGAAGCGAAAACGCACAGCGTCGGGCAGCGATTCGCGCCGAAGCTGAACCGTGATGCCGCGTTCGGCGGCCCACCGGGAAGGTCGGAGATCCGTGAACAAGGTTCTCGACGCGCTGTTCCGCCGATCGGTCGTGGTCCCCGAGATTCCGGTCTGCTCCGACCATAAGCAGGAGATGCGGCTTCGGGGAAAACTCGGGCGGCCGACGCGCTTCAGCGACCAGACCGAGGAGGAGTACACCCTGATCTACTTTTGCCCTGTGGAAGGCTGCAACCACACCGCGGAAGTGACCAGGACCAAGACCCAGATCCCCGTCCCCGGAGAATCGCCGGAACGGCCCTCATTCTCCCGGACGTCCGACACCCGGATCCTGTGAGCCGGGCCGGGAGTCACGGGCGGTCGATGTTCTCGCCGTGATAGGCTCCCCGGTAGAGGTCGCTTGTCGGCGACGCCAGCGAGACGAAGACCAGTTGGGTCACGCGCGAGCCGAGTTGGATCCGGAAGCCCGCAGGGTTCAGGACCGCCAGCAGCGAGGTCGACCGACCCTCGTATCCCGCGTCCCAGACCGCGGTGTGGATCGTGGAGCCACAGCGGTTGAGGCTCGAACGAGGTCGTCCGAACGCCATCAGATCCGCGGGCAGATGCACCACCTCGTGATAGATGATGTGATAGCAGCCCGGTGCAAGCGTCAGGAACCCGTCCCCGTCGGCGGCCAACGGCTCAATCCCCGGGACCGCGCGATCGGCGTTCGAGCGGCCGACGACGCCGATCCCGAGATGCCGCGAAATCTCCGCGACGCGGATGTCGAACCCGTTCGGCTGGAGCTGGAAGTCCAGATCCTCCCAATCGGTGATCAGCGGGGTCGGCGACGCGATCCGCCGACGGAGCATCTCTTTGCTCAACACCCCCGGCATCGCCGTCTCGTCCGCGTCCACAGACATCAGGATTTCCCCTTCACAAGCCATCTCCGCCATTCTTTGTTTTGATCATGTTCCGGATGAATGGTATCGTAGAATCCGCTAGTCAATCGTTGGCTAATTGGCCATTGGCTAACGCCACACCCCGTCATCGTCCGCCGACGTGAATCGAGCCATCATGGTCACAGCGCCGCTTCTCCTGACTCCCCGGGCCGTCGCGCTGACGAAGGGCGCCTTCGACGCCTACGGGCGTCAGATGTCGTACCTGAGGATCTCGCTGACCGACCGCTGCAACTTCCGTTGCGTCTACTGCATGCCCGCGATCGGCATGGTCTTCCAGCCGCGGGACGAGTTGCTGACCGACGACGAACTGCTGCGCGTGGTCGGGCTGGCCGCGAACGTCGGATTCACGAAACTGCGGTTGACCGGCGGGGAGCCGACCATCCGCCCGCATCTGGTCGACCTCGTCCGCGAGATGAAGCGGTTTCCCGGCATCGAAGAGATCTCGATGACCACGAACGCGCTGCTCCTGTCGCGCATGGCCGACGACCTCAAGGATGCCGGACTCGAC
>JBPCRG010000616.1:0-5346 GCA_050997095.1 Thermomicrobiales bacterium
GGTCTCTCTTCTCGGATGGAGCGCGGCTCCCATTCTGAGCGTGGGATTCGACATCTGCGATGGGCACCAGAACCGCTTGACGAGGTTTTGATAGGAGCTCTAAGAAGCGATGGCTTTGGCGTGGCAGCTTGCACCTGGTAAAACGGGTAGAATCGCGCCGAGGCGTCGAGCGGGGCTCGTTTCCGACTGTCGTCGTCGTTCTCCTTATCTCTTACATCTTATGCCTTATCTTCACCTAGGAGCTTCCCATGCCCGATTCTCCCAGCCGCCCGGACGACCGCACCAGACGGCCGGAGCCGGTCACGTCGAGGAAAGCGCCGCCTGCGCCGGGCGGAGCCCGCTCCCCGCAGCTGCCGGGGATGACGCCGGACCACTCGACCGTTCCCGGGCATTTCAGCGAGACGAACCCCAAAGCGGGAGCCAAGCTCCGCCCCCTCTCCCAGGCCGGAACCGCCGAGGAGATCATGCGCGTCTACAAGCGCAAGCCCGAGGGCGAGATCAAACCCGAGGACTTCGAGCAGGCCACCGCCAGCATCGAGGAGTTGCGCAAGGCGCACGTCGCGGACCTCCCGTCCGTCCGCCCCGCCCTCCCCGCGCCCGCCGCCCCGTCCGTCCTCGCCGCCGCGGAAGAACCGCCCGCGATCGCCCCATCCACCCCGGCGACCAGCTGAGCCGCATCGTTCCCCTTGCCTCGCCCGTCGGGGAGACGTTCCCGTAGGGGCAATCCTCTTGAGTTGCCCACGTGGGGGACTCGGGCAACCCAAGGATTGCCCCTACCGTCACCGACTCGGACGGCGTCGCAGACATCCGCTCAGGGGACTTGCTCCGGCTGCCGCGCCTCCGCGAACCGGTCCCTCAGGTGCGTGGCGTTGCGCAGCGACAGCGCGCCGATGGTGCTCGTCGGGTTGACCGCGCCGCCGGTCGGCAGGACGCTGCCGTCCATCAGGTAGAGGTTCGGCACGTCCCAGCTTTGCCCCCACTTGTTCACCACCGAGTCGCGCGGGTCGCCGCCCAGTCGGCAGGTGCCCAGCAGATGCCAGGCAGGAGGGGCGTAGCCTTGGTCGGGCACGTGGTGGCGGTTCACCTTCACGTCGAAGGCGTCGACCGCGGCCGCCAGATCCTTCGCCCGCTCCACCGAGAAGTCCATCATCCGCTCATCGTTCGGGTGCAGCCCGTAGGCGATCTTCGGCGCGGGCAGCCCGTCGCTGTCGGTCATCGTCGCGGAGAGCGTCACCCGGTTCTCCGCCAGCGGCAGGTCGTCGCCGACCAGCAGGATCGCGAAGCCGCGGTCGAAATGGTCGCGGAACCAGGCGTGGTGCTCCGCGCCGTGCGGGGCGGCGTTGGCGGAGTGCGAGCCGTTCGCCTGGTAGCCCGCGCCGTTCATGCGCACGATGTGCATCGTGAAGCCGTTGATCAACCCCCGGCCCACCTCCGTCTCGGCGAACTCCTCGCAGACCAGCTGCGCCGAGATGAAGCCCTTGTGCGTCTCCAGCGGCTCGTCCACCCACGCCTCGACCATCGCCAGCCCGTGGTGCATCAGGTTGCGCCCGACCTGGCCGCTGCCGTTCGCCAACCCGTCGGGGCAGCGTGACGAGGCGGAGTTGAGCAGCAGCCGCGGAGTGCCGACGCCGTTCGCCGCGACGATCACCACGTCCGCCGCCTGGAAATGCTGCGTGCCCGTCATCCTGTCCACATAGACCGCGCCGGTCGCGCGCCCGTCCGCGCCGGTCTCGATCCTGGCCACGCGGGCGTGCGCCCGCAATTCGACCCCGGCCGCGATCGCCTTCGGCCAATGCGTGATCGACATGTCGTTGAGCGACCCCCGGGGGCAGCCGGACTGGCAGTTGCCGCAGTTGTTGCAGGCGAGCCGTCCGTCGTAGCTGCGCGACAGGATCGCGTTCGGCATCGGCCACCAATGCCAGCCCAACCTGTCGAACCCGCGCGCCGCGACGGTGCTGCCGCCCGGCGGGAGGGGAGGGCATTGGAACGGCTCGCGCGGCGGGATCGCCGGATTGCCGAGCAGGCCGCTGACGCCGCAGTTGCGGTCGTTCCGCTCATACCACGGCGCGAGGTCCTCGTAGGTGAAGGGCCAGTCGGGTTGGCAGCCGTGCTCCGTGCCCTTGCGGAAGTCGGAGGGCCGGAACCGCGGAAACGTGGCCGTGTAGACGGTGGTCGAGCCGCCGACCCCGTTCCACATCAGCGTCGATTCGTCGCGCGTGTCGACCGGGTAGTCCTGCGCCAGTTTGCGCACATTCGGCGCGGTGCTGAAGCTGGTCGCCCGCCGCCACTCCCAATCCGGCGAGGCGTGCGGATGATCCTCCGGCCGCGTCCAGCCGCCCTGTTCGAGGCAGACCACCCGCAGACCGGCCTCGGCCAGCGTCCGGCTCGCGATCGCCCCGCCCATCCCCGAGCCGATCACCAGCACATCGACCGGGTCGTGCCCGATCCGGCCCGCGCCCACTCCCGTCGTCGCCATCTCAGACTCCCTTCACGGGCAGATCGAGGTCCGCCAGCGTCGACAGATCGACCCGGCCGATCTCCTCGGTCCGCTTGTACGTGCCCCGCGGGGACGCCGGCGCGTGGACGCCCGGACGCGGGTCGAACGGGGCCATCGCGTAGCCGTGCGGCTGCGGCGCGTCGTTGTAGTCGTGCCCGATCGCGCGCAGCGCGGCGACCACCGTCGGCGTCTCGTAATAGGAGAAGTAGACGATCGACCTCAGCAGCGCGAAGGTCGCCGGGTCGGCGCGTTCCAGTGACGCCAAGGCATGACCTCGGCGTGCGGGATCGACGTCCAGAAACGCGGCGTCGTCGACGCTCAGTCCCGCCGCGATCACCCCGAGCATGGGCGCCCCCAGCCGCTCCCGCACCCGCTCCATCACCAGCCCATGCGTCCCCGCGCTCGACCCCGACGGAAAATCCGCATCCCCCGGCAGGAAGAGATCGACCAGCGCGGCGAAGACCGCCGCGATCTCGCTTGGTGTCGGCCCGTCGCCCATCGTCGTCATCCTTCCGTGGCGCGTGAACCTACAGGGCTTCAGCCCGCTCCTCCTGCTCCAGGCGCTCCATGATCCACAGGCGGGCGAGCGTGGTGTGCCCCAATCCCTTTCGGTCCGCGCGGGCGCGCAGGCGTTCCAGCACCGCTTCCGGCAGCCGCACGCTCATCGCCGACTCGGAGAGGAGCATCGGCGAGGCCTTGATCCTCACCGGTTCAAGGTCGTCCCAGAAGTCGGCCGCGTCATGGCTGTCCCACCAGGCCGCCTCCTCCTCGCGGTTCGCGAACTCCGGGATGCCGTCGGACTTTGCCTGCCGCTTGATCACGATGATTCTCCCTCGATGGCTTCATGATATTTCCGCCGCTCTTTTCGGCTGACGGGATGGGCGGTGAAGGGGTAATAGACGCCCCCAAGCACGGGATCGGGACCGATCACGATCTTGAGCATCCGGCCGGCGAACGTCGGACCAATGATGATGAGCCGCTGCTTGTGCAGAGAGCGCCTGACGACCGGGCGGCCGGATATGACCTCGGAGACCTCGGCTGGCGTGACTCCGTGCCGCTCGATATGAACGCGATTCCATTCATCCCAACTCAAGCGCTCGATCTCAAATTCGACCGGCTCATCCATCATGAGCTCATTAAATGTATCACAATGTGCTACGAAACTCGTCCCCCGGCAGGAGGAGTTCGGCCAGCGCGGCGAAGACCGCCGCGATCTCGTTCGGTGTCGGCCCGTCGCCCATTCCATGCATCCTTTGCTTTTGCCATCTCGGTCGGCGCAACCCTGCGAAACACCCAAAGAAGGATCGCACCAATCGCGGCAAGATGGTATCGATCGATTCTGGCCCCAACCCGCGCCGACAGTTCAGGCGGTCAAGCCCACTCGACGGCAACTTCGGCGTGAACCCCCTCTCCCGCCCACCGGGAGAGGGGGCAGGGGGTGAGGGAGCGACGCGTCCGGCGCGATTCGGTACAATGACGCGGCAAGCGGCAGCCGCCGCCGATTTCGCGCGTCTCGCATCGGTCGGACGGGTTCTCCGCGGCTGTTCCATCGGATTTCAGGGCGCGGTGCGGGCATCGTCGCCCCGCTCGATCGCCGGAGGCCAACGCATGGCGACCACGCAGAACGTCGGCAAGAAACAGGGCGCCAAGGCGTCCGCCGTACCCGGGGCCGACGGCGCGCAAAACGTCCCGGCCATCGACGGGGCGTCGCTGCTCGGCCACTATCGGCAGATGATGATCGTCCGCCTGTTCGAGGAGGCGTGCCAGCGCGCGTTCCGCCAGGGCAAGGTCGGCGGCTACCTCCATCTCTACATCGGTCAGGAGGCGGTGGCGAAGGGCTTCACCGATGCCTTCCAGCCCGGAGACCGCGTCATTACCGCCTACCGCGACCACGCGCACACGCTCTTCCTCGGCGCCGAGCCGCGCGCGGTGATGGCGGAGATCTACGGCAAGGGCACGGGCCTCGTCAAAGGCAAGGGCGGCTCGATGCACCTCTTCAACGCCGACCACGGCATGATGGGCGGATACGGGATCGTCGGCGGGCACATCCCGCTCGGCGTCGGCATGGCCTACGCGCAGGCCTACCGGAAGTCCGGAAACATGGTCCAGCTCTATCTTGGCGACGGCGCGATCCACAACGGCGCCTTCCACGAGGCGGCCAACCTCGCCGGTCTCTGGGGCCGCGACGGCCTGAACCCCTGCCTCTTCATCCTCGAGAACAACCAGTATGGCATGGGCACCAGCGTCGAGCGCGCGACCGCGATGACCGACCTCGGCAGCAAGTTCGACTCCTACGGCATCGGGCACGAGAAGGTCGACGGAATGGACCTCGAAGCCGTGCTTGCCGTCGCCAAGCGCGCGACCGAGATGGTGCGGACGACCGGGAAGCCCTACGCCGTCGAGGCCATGACCTACCGCCTCAGCGCCCACGGCGCCGCCGACTTCCTGGAGCGCTACCGCTCCAAGGAGGAGGTCAAGAAGTGGCGCGAGCGCGATCCGATCGGCATGATCGAGCACAAGCTGGTCGAGTCCGGCGCCGCCGACGACGCGAAGATCGACGCGATCCACGACGAGGCGAAAGCCATCGTCGACGACGCGGTCAAATTCGCCGAGGAGAGCCCCGACCCGGACATCGCCGAGCTGCACACCGATGTCTATGCCGCGTCGTGAGCTTTGAGCCGTGAGCTTTGGGCTTTGACCGGCCTCTGGTGACGTGGATTGGCGAAAGGGCAGCCGCCGCCAATTGAGGGTGCTCATGGACGTTTATGTCGAATGGGCAGCTATGATTGAACACTGTTTAATGAAGGAGCCGCCGTCGTTCTAGCCTCGGAGAGGCTTTGTAGGTTGAG
>JBPCRG010000030.1:0-10252 GCA_050997095.1 Thermomicrobiales bacterium
GTTCCATGACGGCGCTTTCGGTTGCGGCGGCGGCGGCGCGCTCGCCCATGATCCGCCCAGCCTGCATGACGAGGATCCGGTCGGAGAGGCCGAGGCCCTCCGGCCGTTCGGAGGAGATCAGCAACACGCCCATGCCCTCGCTGGCGAGCTCGTCGATCAGGCGGTAGATCTCGGCCTTGGCGCCGACGTCGATGCCGCGGGTCGGCTCGTCCAGGATCAGCACGCGCGGCGCGGTCGCGAGCCAGCGGGCGATCACGACCTTCTGCTGGTTGCCGCCGCTGAGCTTGGAGACGTCCTGGTCCAGCGAGGGCGTGCGGATGCGGAGCCGGTCGACGTAGGTCTGCGCGACCGCGCGCTCGCGTTTGCGCTGGATGAAGCCGGCGACGCTGAGCTGGCCGATGATCGGCAGGGTCTCGTTCTCGAGCACGCTGCGGATCAGGACGAGGGCCTGGCCCTTGCGGTCCTCGGGGGCGAGGGCGATCCCCGCCTCGATCGCCTTATGCGGGTCGTTCGGCGGCACGGTCCGGCCGTCGACGGTGACGGAGCCGCCGGTCCGGGGCAGGTCGCCGAAGATCGCCAGCGCGAGCTCGGTCCGGCCCGCGCCGACCAGACCGGCGAGCCCGACGACCTCGCCGGCGCGGACGGTGAGGCTGACGTCGTCGTGCATCGCGGTGCGCAGGTTGGAGACGGCGAGCACGACGCGGTCACCCACCGATCGCCGGCGGTTGAAGACGTCCTGGAGCGGGCGGCCGACCATCAGGGTCACGATGTCGTTCTGGGTGACCTGGCTCATGGGGGAATCGGCGACGAGCCTGCCGTCGCGCAGGATCACGATGCGGTCCGCGAGGCGGGTGATCTCGCGCAGGCGGTGGGAGACGTAGATGATCGCGAGTCCCTCTGATCGCAGGCGGTCGATCAGGGCGAAGAGGCGGTCGGCCTCCTGCTCGGTGAGCGACGAGGTGGGCTCGTCCAGCGCGAGCACGCTGACCTGCGACTTCAGGGCGCGGACGATCTCGACCAGCTGGCGCTGGGCGGGCGAGAGCGTGTCACCGAGCGCGGCGGGATCGAGCAGGTCGGAGAAGCCGAAGCGGTCGAGGTCGGCCCGCGCGCGGCGCATCAGCGTCTTGCGGTCGGCGATGCCGAAGAGGCGGGTGGGCAGCTCGCCGAGGTAGAGGTTCTCGGCGACGTTGACGCCGGGGACGATCTCGGGCTCCTGGTAGATGACGCGGATGCCGGCGGCCCGGGCGTCGCGCGGGGAGGAGAGCGAGAGGGCTCGGCCGTCAAGCGTCAGCGAACCGGCGTCGGCCCGGTAGTCGCCGCTGAGGATCTTGAGGAGGGTGGATTTGCCGGCGCCGTTCTCGCCCATGAGGGCGAGGACCTCGCCCCGGCGCAGATCGAAGCCGACGTCGGTCAAGGCCTTGACGTTGGGGAAGGCCTTGGTCAGACCCTGGATCCGGAGCAGCGGCTGGGCGTCGGGCACGGGTTCCTCGCAAGGGCTAGAGGGGGCGGAGGGGGGGCAAAAGACTGGTGGAATATTGGCCCATTTCAGTCGATTTCAGCCGGCTTGTGTCGCCCGGCCGGTAAAATTTCGGCGTTTCGCTCAGTTTGATTGGGGCGTGACTCCATCGAGAGGATTGTCGCACGGGCTCGATTCAGGACGATCGGCGATAGTCGGTTTCAACCGACTCATCATGACCGAGCGCGGAGTTTCCAACCCCGCGTGGCAGGGCAATCCTGCGCCCGTGGGGAGTCCGAAAGCCCTTCTTCTCGGCGTCACCCCTCCTCGCCGCGTTTGAGGCGGTCGATCAGGCGCTCGGCCGCCCAGGAGCAGAGCGCCCAGAGGGTCAGCGTCGGGTTCACGCCGGGGCACGACGGGTAGGCGGCCATGCTCATCACGTAGAGGCCCGGAGTGTCGTGGACCTGCAGGTCGCGGTCGACGACGCCCGACGCCGGGTCTTCGCTCATCCGCGCGCCGCCGGTGTCGTGGCTGCTGCAGAGCCCGGTGAACGCGGGGCCGCGCCAGGTCTTCGCGGCACCCATCCCCTTCAGGATCTCCTCGCCCTTCCCTTGAAACCAGGCGTTCGCCGCGCGTTCGTTGGCTTGGAGGTCGTACGTCGCGCGCAGCACGGGCATCGCGAAGCCGCTCGTGTCCGTGTGGGTCGGGTCGATGTCCACGTAGTTCGCATGGTACGGGAGCGCGTCCGACTGGATGCGGACGACGCCGAGGTGCTGCCAGTCCCGGATGTGCCGCTTGTACTTCGCGCCCCAGCGCGGCACGTCCGGCGGCAGCGTCTCGCGGCTGATCTGGATCGGCAGGAACTGGTTCTCCGCGCCGAGCGTGGCCCCGCCGACGAAGCCGTGCGCCAGCGCGTCGAACTCGGTCGAGACGTAGTCGTCGAGCACCATCGACTGCGCGGCCGGGCCGGTGTGGCGGTTGAAGACTCGATCCGGGAACGATCCGTCGACGTGGCTGAACATCTTGACCATCACGTGCCTGCCGAGCTGGCCACCGGTGTTGCCGAGGCCGTCCGGCCGCTTGTCGTCGCCGGAGAGGAAGAGGAGCCGGAGGTTCTCCCAGGTGTAGGCGGAGAGGACGACGACCTCGGCCTCCTGAATGTGGCGGACGCCGTCGCGGTCCACGTATTCGGCTCCGGTCGCGCGGCCGTCGGCGCCGGTGACGACGCGCAGCACGCGGCAGCCGGTCCGCAGGTCGAAATTGCCGGTCGCGAGCGCGCGGGGCACGCTGGTCAGCCCCGGGTGCCACTTGTCGCCCTCGCGGGCGCCGAAGCCGCTGTCCCAGCCCGAATACTTCGTCTCGGGGAATCCGTTGTGGGGGCGTGTGGTCATGCCCGCGGGCACGGGGTAGGGATGGAGGCCGAGCGCCTCGGTCGCTTCCCGGAACGCCTCGCCCATCCGGGACGGACGCATCTCGGGCAGTGGGAAGGGCCTGCTCCGTTCGAGGAACGGATTCTTCGCCGCGTCCCCGGCGACGCCGATCTCCGCTTCGAGCCGCGTGAAATGCGGCTCCAACTCGTCGTAGCCCACGAGCCAGTCGGCGACGGTGCAGCCTTCGGGGATCGCGCCCTCGCCGTACCGTTCGGTCAGGTAGGACCGGTACCGGAAATGGTGCGGGTGGAAGCGGCGCAGCCAGCCGCCGTAGTGGACGAGCGAGCCGCCGACGCCGTTCATCATCCGCCCGAGCGAATAGCTGGCCACGGTCGTCGGCGCATCGGCTGCGGTTCTCCACCGCAGCTGCTCCGACATGAATTTCCCGCCCATGTTCTGTCGGCAGTAGTAGGCCGCGCCGAGTTCGTCCGGGATGTAGTCGGCCGGTTGCCGGTACGGCCCGGCCTCCAAGCCGACGACGCGCAGTCCGGCCTCCGCGAACATGGGCGCGAGCACCCCGCCCACGGCCCCGACGCCGATCAGCAGGACGTCCACCTTGCCGCCGGGCGATCGGACGCCCCGATCCGGATCGTAGCCGGGGATGGGAGGCGCTTCGCCGGGCGTCCCGCCGAGGCTGTAGCCGAGGTCGGCGAGGCTTTGGATGCGTCCGCCCTTGGTGACCGGCTCCGCGCTCAGATTCTCCTCGGCGGTGTGCTCCAGCCAGACGCCGGGGTGACCGATCGACGCCCAGCCCCGCTTGTCCCGGTTGCCGCCATAAGCGGGGTCGGCGAAGAGACCCTCCTGGCAATGGGCAAGCAGCAGGCTGAAGAACTCCGACTGGTCGGGCGTCGCAAAGCCCTTCAGGCGGCCGCGCTCCATCCCCGTCAGCAGCGCGCGCCGCTGCTTGGGCGTCGCCGCGGTGAAATCGCAGCCGATCGTCCGGGTCGACGCCAGATCCAGCGCGGCCAGTCCGAGACGGTACGTCTCCGCCACATCGGCATAAGCATCGGCCAGCGCGCGGTCGACGTAGCTCAGCACGCCGATCGCGGCGGCCCCCGGCGATCCCTCGTCCGCCGGATACATGCATTCGAAGATCGCGTCGGCGATGGCCGCCTCGCGCGTGGTGAACGTGACAAGCGATTCCAAATCCCGCGTCCCCTCCATGGATTGCCCTCGACCGGAACAGAGTACCCGGTCGAGGGGGGGATCGCCCGGAGAGGCGCCGCCCGGAATCTCACGGATGGAAGCGATAGATCTCGATCGCGACGTCTGGTCGGGTCGGGGAGAGGGTGAACGCGACGCCGTCGGCGGCGTCCGCGGCCACCGTCTCCGTCCCGACGACCGCGACGAACGGGGGCTTGAGCGACGAGGGCCGGGTCCATTCGACCCGATAGGCGACGCCGTCTGCGGACACGCGCAGCCGCTGCCAGCGAATCCCCTCGCCACGTCGCGTCTGGACCGAGTCGCGCGCGGTCAAGACGGTTTCCGGGGCCGATCCGACCAGCTGCACGTCGAGGCGACCCTCGGCGGGCTGGCAGGCGTCCTTGGCGAGCGTCGCGGCCGTCATTCCGGCCGGGCAGTCGAAGACCGCGACCGCCGCCGCGCCCTTGAGGCCGGTCTGGAGGAACGAGACGGTGAGATCCGCGGACGGGTGCGCGGCGTCGAGCGTCACGGAGAACCGGCCGTCCCGCTCCGCGATCCCGGGGCCCGAGATCCGGTAGTCGTCGTATCCGTCGGGAATCCGCGGGTCGCCCATCGCATACTCGCCGAACGCCAGCCCGCTCTTGCTGTAGATGGCCGCGCCAGCCGCATCGCGACTCGCGTCGAGACCCCAGGCGTTGCCCGATGCGTCCGTCAGCATCGGCGCCGCTCCGTCGGGGTAGGGGCGGCACGTCTGCGCTGCGGCGCCCGGCGTCGCGGCGGTCGGCGTGGCGGTCGGTTTGGGGCAGACCCGGGCGACGACGCGGAGCGAGCCGCCGGCTCCCGCGGTCGGTGTCGTCGTGTGCGACGATCGGCTGCCGTGCCCCGGCGTCGCGCCCGTCATCGAACCGCCCTCCCGTGACGACCCAAGCGCGGGGGCCGCGAAAAGCGCCACCGCCGCGACGGCCAGCATCGCCGAACATGCGGCGTCGAGGAGTCGGCGTCGAGTCGCCGATGGCAGGAAGGTCGGGTGGTGCTGCATCGAAGTTCCCTTCTTTGGAGACTGACGAGTCGGGTACGGCGTCAAGAGTGAGACGTCCAGATTCAGGAACGGCGGGAGGGTTTCGTGCCTCGGTGGTCTGTCCAACGGCCCCCTAACCCCCCGGCCCGCACCCAGAGGGTACCCGCCCCGAGTTCGGGGCCAAGGGGGAGAAGGTGACGCCGGGCATCACGAATGCCGTTGGTCGGAGCACTCGGGATGACGACGGAGGAGGCGTGCCCCGCATGTCATTCTGAGGCACGAAGAATCTCGTCGGTTTTTCCCCACTAAACCAAGGAACGTAGTCAGACCAATCCGCGGCATGTGCGACGTCATTCGCCACCCACGACGGTTCTCGCTCCGCTCGAAGAGATTCCTGGACCCCGCGACTCCGCCTGCGGGCTCCGCTCGGAATGACGTTCTTGTGTGTCGCGGCGCAGCCGCGATGCTGCTGGTGATTGTGGCCGCGTGGCTAACGGAGCGCCGAGGTCCGAACGATTTCGTCGCCTCCTCCGATGGTGATGAACTGGCGCCTCGCATCTTGGTCAACGTTGAATGCTGGGGATTGGATTCTACAGGGGAAGCGAGTCCAGCCAACTCCGCGTCGACGGCGCGCGCGCAAGCCGTCGAACGTCGCGACGACCGGACGGCGGGGCTACTGGTAGATCACCACGTCGGGCGGCGGATCGAGCGCGAGCGCTTGGTCGGGCTGCATCAAGGGGACGTCCTGTTTATAGAAGAGCTTAACCCCGGCGTACTGGATGCCGCGCTCTTTCGCAAAGACGTTGTATCCCTCCTGCTTCAGGCCGGGGCTACCGAAGCCGTCGGCGTCGATCACCAACTGGACGCCGTCGATGGGTGCGACCTGCTTGTCGTCGCGGATCATGCCGAAGGCGAACCGGTGCACGATCAGCACCTTCGGCGGGAGATTGTTCTCGACGGCGAGTGTGACCAGGAAGTTCTGCGCCAGCGTCACGTCGGCGGCGTCGATCCCGCCGATCTTGTCGCCGGGCACCTCGCCGGGTCCCATCGAGAACTCCGGGTCGATCGCGACCTGCACGTGCGGCAGCAGCAGCCACGGCTTGATCCGCTCCAACTCCGCCTCGACGGTGCTGTGGCCGATCTGCAGATCGAGGATCAGGAGCAGCCCGTTGTCCCGCGTGAAGTCGACGTATTCCTGAATCTGGTCCTGCCCGGTGTGGAGCAGATAGGTGCCGTCCTCCCCCGGGTTGGGTTGGGCGACGGAGGAGATCAACTCGAAGGCCGGCAGCACCGGGCGGGAGGGATCGGCGGCGGCCCAGGCCTCCTTCTCCTTCAACAATTCCGCCAGCAGCGCGTCCTTGTCGTATTCGCCGAGAATGCCCATCTTGTCGCTGTTCGGGTGCCCGTAGTAGGCGAGGATGCGGTTTTTGGGCAGCAGCGCGCGCGGATCCGAATCGGCTTGCGGGAAATTGGAGACCGACGTCGCCGCCGCGGCGACCTCGGAGGGCGCGGGCGACGTGGCGGCGGTCGGGGCCGTGGTCGGCGCGCTCGTCGGAGGGGCGGCGATCGGCGCCGTAGGGCTTTGCAGGATCTGGGCCGCGCGATCCGTCGGCGTGACCGCCGCGGCCGGAATCGCGCCGCGCGCTTCGGACCTCGGCATGCCGCCGTCGCCGACCAGCGCGCTCGTCAACACCAGGAGGATGACGAGCAGCGACGCTAGCGCCCGCTCGGACGGCAGCCACGCGGGCAGCGTGAAGCGATGGCGGGAGGGACGCGCGGATCCCTCCTCGGGCGGCGCCTGCAGCCACTCCTGCGAGAACGGCTTCGGCCCGGCCGCCTCCATCTCGGGACGCGCGGAGACGCGGACGGGAAGCGCCCACCTCATCGGACTGCGCTCATCGCCGCTCTCGACCGTCCGATCCGCCCGCACGTCCGGGCGCCATCGCCTTCGCCGGATTGTCGTGGTCGGGACGCCACTTTTCCGGTTCCTCCTCCGACTCCGGGAAATGCTCGTCGCAGGGACCGCAGGCCGACCCTGTGGCCGATCTCAGTCGGGGCCTTCGAGCGCAGCACCGGAGCATTGTCCCGCAAGTGTACTCAACCACAAAAATGGACGCGGGCGTTGGTCACTCCGGCGAGCGGGCCACGCTGGACTTTCGCGTCCCACACGACATCGGCAACTGCGCAAAGGATAGAAAATGCGCGCCGGATGTCAAGGGAAGCGGTCCGCTTGACCGTTCTCAGCGGAGGGCGCCCGAGCGTTTAGACGTGGATGTAGATCGGCGTCCCGATCTGCGCCCAGTCCCAGTAGAAGCGCGCGTCGTACAGGAGCAGGTTGAGGCAGCCGTGGCTGCCGGGGCGGCCGATCGTCTCCGGAGTCCGCCACCAGGCGAAATGGATGGCGTGGCCGAAATCGGTGAAATACTGGGTGAAGAGCACATCGTCGAGCTTGAAATAGCTTTCGGCTCCGAGCGCGCCGCCGGTCATCGTCTCGTTCGGCACGCGCACCAGGATCTGGAAGAAGCCGGTCGGAGTTTCCCAGCCCGCCATTCCCGTCGTCGTCACCGAGACGCGCACGGGGGTCCGCCCGTCGTACGCCGTCATCAGCTGCTGCGTGAGATGGACGTCGATCCATGGGCCGTCGGTCGGCGCGTCGGCGGGCAGGGGCGGCGGCAGCACCGGCGCGTTCCGGCCGACGTTGCGCGCGTAGATGAACCCGCCATCCCCGGTCTGGGCCCACTCGTCGGCGTTCGGGAAGACCGCCTCGCCCTTCACCCACGATCTCACGGTGATCGGATCGCCGGACGCCAGCATCTTCGCCACGCCCGCGGTCGTCGACGGCTGCTTGCGCACATTTGTCTGGCCGAGCGCGATCCCCTGCCAGATGCCGGGGTTCCAATCGGCCGAGGAGAGCGCGGCGACCGGAGCGGGCGATTTGAGGAACGCCGAGGAGACCCAGCCCGCGTAGCCGTCGGCGTAGCCCGGCACCCACGAGCCTCCCGCGCCGTCCGCCGCCGCGATGAACTCCGCGTTGTCGGGCAGGAGCGCGACGATGTCGGCGTCGCTGCTCGCCGCGCCGCGCAGGCGCAGGCCCTCGTCCGCGCGGACCAGCTGGCTGTTGCCGTTGGTCGGGGGCGCGGGAACGAAGGCCGGATCGGAGAGCAGGCCGCCGGACTCGGCGAGTTGCCTCGCCAGCGGCCGGACCAGAACCCGCCCGAAATTGTGGTCCTCCAGGACCGCGCGTTCGAAGAGCTGGATGATCAACCCGGAATCTTTCTCGACGAACGGCTCGCTGAGCGGTTTGCCGAAGATCGCCAGATCGCCATGCTGGGCCCAGAATGCGGCGATGCTTCCCGAGACGGTGTGGCCGACATCGGTGAAGTTTTGGCAGGTCG
Source organism: Thermomicrobiales bacterium (assembly GCA_050997095.1). Taxonomy (GTDB): domain Bacteria; phylum Chloroflexota; class Chloroflexia; order Thermomicrobiales; family UBA6265; genus JBPCRG01. Next base: position 8,443 of record JBPCRG010000030.1, read on the forward strand.
GCGACGCCGCATCCGCGCAGCCGGCGACCGCTGTGCGGGCGGAGGCAGGCGCGGTCGCGGAGATGGTCCCCTCCGGCAGATGCTGGCTCTGCAGGTCCCAGGGCGCCGCCAGCGAAGGATCGTAGACGAGCGTCACCGCCTCGAACGACTGGACGATGCCGACGCCCTCGGCGAATCGCTCCTCGGAGATCGGGACGCCCAGCACCGCCTCGCCGCCCGCCGCGCTCCAGCGCGCGAGAAAGGGATCGCGCATGTTGTGGCCGGTGGCGGCGAAATAACGGCCGGTCGGCGCCGGGGTCTTCGACGCGCCGCCTTCCGTCACCTGCTGCGCGGCCGCCGGCGCCGGCGCCAACGACGAGAATCGACCGAGGCCGAGGCTGAGACCCGCCGCCCCGGCGACAATGCCTCCGATCAAGGTCCGGCGTGTCGCCTGCACCTTCGCCAGCCGGTGTCGATCGTTCTGATTCGGGAGAAAATCACGCATGTCCGGTCCTCCGAATATCGAAACTCCTAGAGTGGTAAACGTTCGTACACCGGCGGTGGTTTCATCCGTCGATCTCCATGGACTTGGCGCCGGTCCCCGCGCCGGTCGGATCGCATGAGATCGAGGGGAGGATAGCCGCGATGCGCGTCACGGTCCGCTACTACGGGATCGTCGCCGATGTGGCCCGGCGGAAGGTGGAGGGCGTCGAGCTGGCCGACGGGGCGTCGGTCGGCGAGCTCCTCGATCGGCTGTCGGCGGCCGACCCGCGCATCGCCGCGGTCGCGTCCCAGCTGCAGGTGGTCGTGAACGGGGTGAACGCGGGGCTCGGGACGCCGCTCGGCGCGGACGCCGATGTCGTCTTCATGCGCGCCGTCGGCGGCGGGTCCCCCCGACGCTGCGGTTTCGGGTAGCATCGTGATCCTGTCTTCGGGATCGGCGAGGCATGCGCAAACGAGGGGTGGACGGTCGTGACGGTGCTCTTGGCGGAAATGATGCGCGGCGGCGTCGTGGAAAGCGTGCACGAGGGCACGATCGTCGTGGTCGGCGTCGGCGGCGAGCTCGTGGCGTCGGCCGGCGATCCCGAGACGTTCGCGTTCTTCAGGTCGTCGGCCAAGCCGTTTCAGGCGATACCGTTGATCGAGAGCGGCGCCGCCGACCGTTTCGGCTTCACCCCGGCCGAGCTTGCGCTCTGCTGCGCCTCGCACAACGGGGAGCCGCGCCACCAGGAGCAGGTGCTGGCGATGCTCCGCAAGCTCGGGCTCGACGACGGCGCCCTCCGATGCGGGATCGTGCTGCCGGGCGATGAGCCCGAGGCCGGGAGGATCTTGGCGGGGCTGAAGGCGCCGTCGCCGCTCCAGTGCGACTGCTCGGGCAAGCACACCGGAATGCTGGCGGCGTGCCTCCATCTCGGCTTCCCGATCGACTCGTACCTCGAACCGGAGCATCCGCTGCAGCGCCGCATCCGCGAGGTGGTCGCCGAAGTCTGCCGCATCGACCCCGCCTCGATGCCGCTCGCGACCGACGGATGCAGCGTGCCGACGTTCGGGGCCAGCGTCCGCGCCTACGCGACGGCGTTCGCGGCCCTCGCGGCGCCGGGCGAGGCGCCCGCGGGCGCGGGCCGGGAGCACGCCGCCGCGCTCGACCGGCTCCGCAGCGCGATGATCGCGCATCCCGGGAACGTCGCGGGCGTGAAGGAGCTTGTCACCGATCTGATGGAGCTTGGCGCGGGCGGGATCGTGGCGAAGAGCGGGGCCGAGGGTCTGCTTTGCCTCGGCTTTCCCGGGCGCGGCGTCGGCGCGGGGGGGCGGAGGGGCAGCGGAGGGTCCC
>JBPCRG010000128.1:0-3716 GCA_050997095.1 Thermomicrobiales bacterium
CCTTTGAAGAGGATGCCGTTGCGGGCGGCGTTGGCCAGCGCGGAGAGGGTCGAGGCGGGCGTCGAGATCACGAGCGCGCAGGGCGAGGCGACGACGAGCAGGGCCATCGCGCGGTAGAAGGCGTCGCCGGCGTTCCACCCGAAGACGAGCCAGGGGACGAGCGCGACGAGGGCGGAGGCGACGATCACGCCGACGGCGTACCGCCCCTCGAAGCGGTCGGTGAAGTTCTGGGTCGCGCTTTTCTGCTCGCGCGCCTCTTCGACGAAACCGATGATCTTGGCGAGCATGCTCTCCGTTGCCAGCTTGGTCACGCGCACCTCGAGGGCGCCGCCGACGTTCATCGTCGCCGCGAAGACGGGATTGCCGGCGCGTTTGCCGACGGGGACCGATTCGCCGGTGATCGCCGCCTGGTCGACCTCCGACTCGCCGGTGACGACGACGCCGTCGACGGGCACCCGCTCCCCCGGCCGGATCAGGACCAGATCGCCGAGGGCCAGGGTGTCGACCGGGACGACCGCCTCGCCGCCGGGCAGGTCGGGGCGGAGCACGGTCGCCACGTCCGGGCTGAGGTCCATCAGCGATCTGACCGCCTGCCGGGTCCGCTCCAGGGCGTGGTGCTCGAGCGCGTTCGAGGTGGAGAAGAGGCCGAGCAGCACCGCTCCCTCGGCCCAGGCGTTGACTGACGCGGCGCCGATCGCGGCGGTGATCATCAGCAGGTCGACGTTGACGTGGCCGCGGGCGAGATCGCGGAAGGCGGTCCGCGCCGCGAACGTGCCGCCGGCGAGATAGGCGGCGCCGTAGAGCGCGAGCACGGCTGCGTGGGGCGCGGAGGCGAGGCGGTCGATCGCGAACGCCACGAGCAGCGACGTCCAGCAGGAGACCGCGGCGACCACCAGCCGCCACTGCTCGAACCAGGTCTCCTGCTCCGCTCCACCGGCGGGGCGGACCGCGGCCGCGCGGCCGTTCTCGGGCTGCGCCGAAGGCGACGCGCCGACGACGACGTTATCCGTGGAAGGCGGGGCGCCGACGGCACGGATCGGCGCCGCAGCGGGCGATGGCACGGGCATGGAACGGAATCCTTCGCGTCCTCGGACGGGTTACGTGTACGTACATTGATGAGGCATATCCGATGAGGTGAATCGGAATTGAAACCTATCTTGAATTGTATCATGGCGAGAAGCGCTTTCGCGGGCGTAGCCATCCACGGCATTCGCCTTTGAAACACCGGAATGTCTGCGCTGCCAGCATGTCAACCCGATGCCGCCTAATGTGGATAACCTCCCGGATGCGGGGGATAACCGCTCCCAAGTGTGGACAACCATGCGGAAAATCGGGGAATCGCATGGGCCGGATCGGGATGAATGCCGTCGAGGGCGCTTAATGATTGTGGAATGTCACAGGCGATGTCCGTTTGCATGGGGTACTGTTCGCGGACATGTGGGCGGCTTCTCCACAGACCGTCCCACCCGAAAAACGCCTGATCCGCGCGGGATTCGGCCGGTTATCCCCATCTCCACACCGACTACTGCAATGACTCATTAACACCACGATTAACTACGTTCTCTTTAACGGCGATCGTGCCCTCACACCCGTCACCTGTGACAGACGACGTTCTCGTTCGAGTTCTAATAGAAGACGGTGTAGGTCCGATGGTAGGGCTGGCTGCGGGTGGGGAGGGTTTGGCCGGCCATCCAGAGCGCCCAGTCGACCTCGAACGCCCGCACGTCGTTTCCGCGGCGGGCGAGCGCGGAGCGGAGCAGTTCGCAGGCCCAGACCGTGGCGGCGCGGATCTCCACCTCCGCCGGCGAGCCGGTGGGGATCGGAATCCGGGCGTCGATCGTGGCGGCGAGTTCGTCGTCGTAGCGGATCGCGCCGAGATGGCGCAGCACTTGGGGCACCTTGTAGTCGGCGAAGGCCGAGAGGACATGCAGATCGTCGAAGGCGCCGAGCCCGGAGCCGGCGAATGCGCCGTTCAGATCGGCGACGAGGATCTGCGCGCGCTTGTGGAAGACCACGGGGGCGCCGGCGTACGTCGCGACGTCGTTGAACGAGGGGAGGAGCCCGACGACCCGCGCGGCCAGGCGCGCCGCCGAGCGTTCGGCGCCCTCGATCAGGTCGACGACCGGCTGCCTGCCGCCGATCTCCCGGATCAGCCCGCGGCCGAGCTCGTGCAGGTTGTGCACCCGCAGCGGGAAGAGCGGGATCTCGGGGAACGCGGGGTCGTGCGGGCGCAGGATGTGGGCGACGTCGCGCTGGGTCAGCCCGATGAGATAGTGCGGGTCCCAGAGCGGCTTCCCCTCCTCCACGGCGCGGCGCAGGGCGGCGACCAGGGCCCAGTAGCCGTCGTAGATTTCGCCGCCGTAGGCGACGCGCCAGCGTTGCGCGGGGTCGGGGTCCGCGCTCCAGAAGCAGAAGTTGAGCGCGTCGAGCGCGAGCACCCACCCGGCGGTGCGCCAGGTGCCGTCGCGGAAGTGCAGGTCGTCGATCCAGCCGGGCGGCGCGCTCAGGTCCGCGGCGATCTCGCCCGCGACCGCCTCGATCTGCCCGAGGTCGATCGTCACGTGGCGCGCCGCGGCGACGACCGGCCGGGTGGACGCCAGCACGTGCAGGGGATCGTTCGGATCGTCGGACGATGCGCTCGCGGTCATGGCCCCATTTTACGCGGTCATCCGGAAGCCCCGACGCAACCGGCCCGCGCCGCCGTGCGTTAGGGTAGGCAGGTGCGGGGGCGCGGGTGACCGGCGCCCGCCGGAGCGGACGGCCGACGTCCGCGACGAGCGACAGGAGGGCAGCGATGCCGAGAATGAGATTGGCCATCATGATGATCGTTCCAGCGATCGCGCTGGCGACTGCGTCCGGAGCCGGAGTCTCTGGCGTCGCGGCGGTCGCCGCGCAGTCGGCGACGCCCGAGCCGCGGGCGTGCTCCGTCGCTCCGCGCTCGGATGCGGAGATCGCCGCGCTGCAAAGCACGCCGCCCGCGGCCACGACCAGAAGCGTCGACGCGGGGATGGTCCTGCCGGAGGGGGCATCGGTCGACGCGGCGACGATCGCGGAGCTGGAGTCGACGCTGGCGCAGGTGACGGCCTGCACAAAGGCGCAGGACCTGCCCCGGCTCCTCGCGCTCTTCAGCGACGGCTACGTGGTGAGCGTGATGCTGGCCCCGGAGCCGGTCCCGATCGTGCCGGGGACGCCGATCGCGAGTCCGGAGTCTCTGCCCAACTGCGCCCCGGTTTCCGGTGACGGCGCCAAGATCGCGGTGCTGGAGGCAAGGTCGCTCCCCGACGGCCGGATCGCGGCGCGCGTCTCGGACGGCGGGCACGGCGGCGCGATCACGATCGTCCTCTTCACGCGGCAGGCGGATCTCTGGCGCATCGACGAGACGCACCCGGAGGCATCCCCCGCCGCCAGTCCGACCCCGAGCCCCGCGGCCACCCCCGTCGTCGACCTGCCGCAGGCGATCCGCGACGCCGTGACCGCCGCGGCGGCGACGGCCCTCGGCGTCGACCCGGCCGCGGTCGTGATCGTGCGGGCCGAGGCCAAGGAATGGCCCGACTCGTCCCTCGGCTGCCCCAAGCCCGGCGGGTTCTACGCCCAGGTGATCACCCCCGGCCGCCTCGTCGTCGTCGAAGCAGGCGGCCGCCGATTCGCGTACCACACGGACGAGGTCGGGAATGTGACGGGGTGTTGACGGGGGGGGGGGGGGGGGGGGAGGGGAA
>JBPCRG010000139.1:0-3394 GCA_050997095.1 Thermomicrobiales bacterium
ATCGAGTACATTGCGGAGGCGATCCAGCGCTATCCGGGCAGGTTGATCGGGTACGCGCGGATGAATCCGCGGTACGGCGACGAGGCGGTCCGGCTCTTCGACCGCGCCATCCGCGAGTACGGGTTCAAGGGGCTCAAGCTTCACCCGGTGAGCTACGTGATGCATCCCGCGAGCGGCGCCACGCTGGACTTGATCCGGCACGCGGCGTCGCTCAAGGCGCCGACGCTCTTCCACTGCGGCGACGAGGAGTTCACGCTGCCGCTCCAGATCGCCGAGGCAGCGGCCGCGGTTCCGGAGGCGACCATCATCCTCGGGCACATGGGCGGCTATTTCCACGTCCGCGACGCGATCCGGGTGGCGAAGCGCCTCCCGAACCTGATCCTCGAGACGTCGGCCATGCCGTACCCCGGAATGATCAAGGAGACGGTCGAGCAGCTGGGCGCCCACCGCTTGCTCTTCGCGAGCGACGGACCGGGATGCGACCCCGCGCTGGAGGTCGAGAAGGTGCGGCGGGCCGGGCTGACGCCGGAGGAGGAGACCCTGATCTTCGCGGGGAACATCTCCCGGATTCTGGCGGAGGTCGGGACGTAGATGGAAGCGGCCACGATGATCCCTCTGATCGACGCGCACGCCCACCTCGGCGATTCGCTCTTCGGCCACCGCCAATTGGTCGACGCCCTGCTCGCGACGATGGACGCGGAGGGGATCGAGCGCGCGGTCGTCATGCCGCTGAAACCGGCCGCCTACCACTTCGCGCCGGAGAACGGGCGCATCGCCGAGGCGGTGGCGGCCCATCCCGACCGGTTGGCGGGGTTCGCCCGGGTGGATCCGTGGCAGCGCGACGCGGCGGTGCGCGAGCTTGAGCGAGGGTTGGACGAGCTCGGGCTCATCGGGCTCTACCTGCACCCGTTCGAGGAGCAGTTCGCCGCCAACGACGAACTGATCTTTCCGGTGCTGGAGCTGCTGCGGGCGCGATCCCTGCCGTTGATGCTGGCGGGCGGCTATCCGGGCTTCTCGCACCCGTCCCAGATCGGCGATCTCGCCCGCCAGTTTCCGGACCTGACGATCATCGCGACCCACGGCGGCCAGCTCAACATCAGCGGCATGCTGCTGGCGGACGCGGGACGGATGCTGCGCGCCAACCCCAACGTGATCATGGAGACGTCGGGGATCTACCGCGAGGATTTCATCGAGGACACGGTCGCCGAGCTCGGCCCGGAGCGGGTGCTGTTCGGCTCCAACACTCCGTACATGGACCAAGGGTTCGAGGCCGCGCGCATCCGCTTCGCCCACCTCGACGACGACGCGAAGCGTTTGATGGGCCGGGGGAACGTCGCCCGGATCTGCCGACTTCCGGCGGTCTGACCGCGGGTCGCCCGTCGGGCGCCCCTTCCCGACACGGACGGTTCCGCCCGCTTCCGGATCAGACGGCGGTCAGCCCCCCGTCGATCACCAGGCACGACCCGGTGACGAACGAGCTCCGCGGAGAGGCGAGGTAGACGATGGCGTCGGCCACTTCCTCCGCCGTGCCCACGCGCCCGATCGGGTGCAGCGCCGCCGCCTGATCCCACGCCTTGCCGGGGTCCGGCGACAGCGCAAGGTTCCGCTCGACCATCGGGGTCCGGATCGAACCGGGGCAGACCGCATTCACCCGGACGCCGCGGGGCGCGTACTCCACCGCGAGGAACCGGGTGAGCGCGATGACCGCGCCTTTGGACGCGGAATAGACGCTTGAGCCGCCCCACCCGACCATGCCGGAGACCGAGCCGAGGTTCACGATCGTCCCGTGCGGCGCGGCCGCCAACATCTCGATCGCCGCCTGCGCGCAGAAGAAGACGCCCTTGACGTTCACGTCCATGACGCGGTCGTAGAACGCCTCGTCGATCTCCGCCGTGGAGGACGCGGAGGGGTTGATGCCGGCGTTGTTGACAAGGGTGTCGAGACCGCCGAAGCGTTCGGCGATCTGCCCGAAGGCGTCGCGGATCGCCACTGGAACCGAAACGTCGCACCGGACCGAAAGGTGACCGGCGCCGGGAAGCGCCCTCTCGACTGCCACGAGGGCGTCGGCATCGGCGTCGAGGAGGGCGACGCGGGCGCCCCGGGCCGCGAAGCGATGCGCGGTCGCGAGGCCGATGCCGGACCCGGCCCCGGTGATGGCGACGTGAAAGCCGCTCTCCGCGGTCGCCGATCGTTCAATCGCTTCGTCGCCAGTCCACATGTCCATTCAATTCCTCTCGACGACCCCCATCGAAGTGGCCGTCGCACTGCATCTCCTCGGAGGCAGGGCGCCGAGGGTGCGTCCGGTGACGCCTTGCGCCGGCCTCACGTCCGATCGCCGACCGCCCGGGGGCCGGCGTCGGCGTCGTCGGTCATCATCCCCCGCATCCACTCCCAGCGGGGCTTGCCGGGGAGCAGCTCGTCGGCGCCGGTCACGCCCTCGGCGTCGGCGGAGATCAGGATGCGCATTGATCACGTTCCTCCAGTGGTTCGGCCCCGTTCAACAAGCAAGGCGCCCGATTTTCTCCTCGACATCTTGGCCGAGACGACTGGCGTGTCATGACTCCTCGAAGCCGTGCTGGATGAATTTGAGGGTCCGGCTGTTCTCGTCGAGCGCGCGCCGGACGCCCTCGGGGATGCCCGCCTCAACGGTCGCCTCGATTTCGAGCGTCACCGTCACCTTCGCGCCGTAGAGCGCCGCGACGTGTTGGAGCACTTCCTGGTTGATCTTGTTCGTCTCGGTCGAGATCTTGGCCGGATCGAGCGCGACCTGCGCGTAGAAGCGGCGCGTCTTCTTCTCGGGCAGCCGCTCCGTCACGGTCGTGCCCGTCCCGATCCTGATCCCGTCATCGGCCGACCCCGTGCCTCCGGCGCCCGGCTCCTGCCCGCCCCCGCGGTCCGGTTCCGTCGACACGACGACCACGCGGTCGGCAGTGATCTGCGCCATCGCGACGTCGGGTTTGACGACGAGCTGATCGAGGGTCGGGGTGCGGTGCTGGCCGTAGATCAGGCCGCGGTATCGTCTCGGCTCGCCGTCGAACGCATCGGCCAGGGCGTAGGTCTCGCTCATCCAGACGCTGTTGTTGAGCCCGTCGGCGAGCGCTTCGGTCAGGGTCGCGTCGTTCTTCAACTTCGGCAAGTAGAGGTAGCGCGCAAAGTCGTCGACGAGCTGCCTGACCGCGACGTGGTCGCCGCGCCAGAGGGGGATCTTGTCCAGCTGCCGGCGGAGGGACGTCCCGTTCCATCGGGTGTTGAGCGCGCCGTCGTTGCGCAGCCGCGCGCTCACCCGCTGGGCGACGTCGCCCTCGCCCTGGGTCTTTGCCCCGTCCCACGTGTCGGCGCGGTCGCTTGGGGTTGTCTCCTGGGAGGGAGGGACACCCCGATGTGTTTTGATGGG
>JBPCRG010000159.1:0-3430 GCA_050997095.1 Thermomicrobiales bacterium
CCTCCCCCCCCCCCCCCCTCCTCCCCCCCCTCCCCCCCCCCCCCCCCCTCCCCCCCCCCCGGCCCGGCGCGCCGGCGGCGGCGGGGAGCTGCTGCTGATCGAGGAGGCGACCGGGAGGGTCGTCGCCCGCCGCCGCGCCCTGCCCCCCTGACCGGCAATCACGCGGGCGAGCGGCTCGGGCGCATCCACCTCGGCCCCCGGCCACGCGCCGTGCCGCATCGCCGCTTCATCAACGGCGGGTCCCTTTCCGCTCCTGCCTACGGTTCCGGCCTCCGGGGCCCGATCCGCACCGCGCCGGCCGGCCGCGGGCCCGGCGGATCCGCCGCGGACGCCGGCCGGTCCAGGTCCTCCAGGTTGACCGCGTCCGCCAGGCGCCGCGACGCGACCGCGGCCGGAGTCGTCCCCTCGCGCGCCGCCCACCGCTCCAGACCCCGCATGAACACCGAGGGCAGCCAGAGCTCGAGGGGCTCGACCCACCGCCCGCCGCCCGGCGACGCCATCGCCTCGTCGACCTCTTCGGGGACCTCTTGTTTGCGCATGGCCCGGCCACCGAAGGGATCGAGGAGACCGGACGCGTCCGCCGTCCGCCTCCCCTTTCGCGGGAATCGTGCCAAGGCCCCGGCTCGCCCGATTGCCCAGGCGGGCCGCACGGTCGGACGATGGATCCGGACGGGCTACGCCGCCTTGCCGGCCCGCCGGTGCGCCTCCAGGACCTCCGCGGTCATCGTGCCCGTGCCGGCGCACAGCGCGCAGACCGCGACCGCCGGACGCCCCGACGACGCCTGTTTCCCGTCGTCCGCCATCCAGCCGTGGGCTTGGCGGGCCGGGCAGCCGGCGAGGGGGCCGACCAGTTCGCGCCGCAGCGCCTCGCAGGCCGCGCCGTGCCGCACGCCGGCCGAGTACATCTCGCACGCCCAGGCCACCGCGGCCTCCTGGAGCTTGTGGATCGGGTGGTCGAAGGTGGCGCTCCGAAGCTCGGGCACCGCCGCGTAGAGCGCCGCCTCCCAACGGTTGAAGTCGGCCTGCTCCGCGGGGGCCAGGAAGTCGAGCGCGCCGGGCTCGGGGTGGTCGGCCATCTCGTAGGCGGCGTACCCGCCAAGCTCGCCGGCGAACGGGGCGGGCCGGAAGATCGGCGCGGCCGAGGAGGGCGCGCAGTTCGCGTCGGGCCTCTCCCGGGAGCTGGACCTGAGGAGGGACTTGTGAGCAAAGGGATCGAAGCGGCGCCGATGGCATCGTCCGCGGCGGACGACCTCAAGGCGCTCCACCGGTGGTGGGCGGCGATGGGCCCCTTCGGAGGCAGGACCGCGCAGAGCCGCGGCCGGGCCCAAGCGGCGGTGGCGGAGTCCGGCAGGGGGTCCGACGCCTGGATCCGCCGGCTGCGCGTCGAGTGCATGCTGTGGGCGCGGTTCGCCGAGTCAATCCCGAACCACCACATGTGCCGCCGTTTTCAGATCGACGATTGGAGGGAGAGGAAGTTTCGCAGCACGGTCGATCCATGCGAATGGATGGCATCGGCGCGCTCGGGGTGAAACTGCACGCCGAACACGGGCCGGTCGAGACGCTCGATGGCCTGGACCGGCGACCACGGCGAATGAGCTCGAACCGCGAATCCGTCCGGCGCGCGCTCCAAGTGCCAGTAGTGCGACTGGAAGAAGACCGAGGCGGAGTCCAGATCGCGGAAGAGCGGGGAGGTTGGATCGATCGCGATCGGCAAGAAACCCCGCTCTTTCCGCTGCCCCGGAGAAAATTCCGGATATGGGTCGATTTCATCCTCTTGCAGTGGACCGATCGGTCCCCACGGCGCTCCATGGGCGTGTCCGATCAACTGGTGTCCGGCGCAGATCCCGAGAATCGGCACGGGCGCCACGCGAATCGTTTGCAGGAGTCCGGCGAAATGCCCGTCGTCGAATCGGCACCAATCAGTGGTATTGCCGCTGATCACGATCGAAGCCGGCGCCAGCCGGTCGATTGATTCCGGAGAAATCTCGGCGGCACGTCGGGATAGACACGGCTCCCCGGCCGCGTCCGCAAGACGGGCGCAGGCGGCGGCAATTCTGGCCTGATGGCGCGGACCGAGAGCGGGATCGGCCCGCACGTCGTCGTGCTCAGTGTCGATGTACAGAACGGTCATCGGAACCTTTAGACGAAACTCGGCTGCGCGGCGGAGACAGGAAGCTGGCGTTGAAACCAATCGATGATTCGCGGCGCCGTGCTCGCGTACAACGGAGCGCCCGGCTGAATCCAGTCGAGGTGGCCCCCGCCGGGAATCTCGATCAATTCCTTCGGCTCTCGCGCCCGCGTGTAAAGATTGCGCGCCTCATCGATCGGATGCAAGGCGTTGCGCCCGCCGTGGACAATCAGCAGCGGCCGGGGACTAATGCGGTCGACGACCAGCTCGGGCCGGAACGCGTAATACGCCTCTGCCGACTGGAGGGTCACGTCGTCCACGCCGAAGCGCTCGTGGTTGCCGTACATGTCTTCGTCGACCCCGACCCGGGTGGTCGGGTCCAGCGGCACGACCTCCCACGGGCTGGTGGGTTGCGACCGGCCCGTCAGCACGCGCTGGACGCGGTCGGCGGCGAGCCGGTCTTGCATGGCGAGCCAGTCGGCATAGGTGCGGGAATCGCGAATCGCGCGGCCGCCGTCGCCGATGCCGTTGAGACAGGCGACCGCCTGGACCCGGGGATCCTCCGCGCCGGCCTGGATCACGATGCCGCCGCCGAACCCCCAGCCCAGCAGACCAATCCGGCGAGGATCGATTTCAGGCTGTTGTTCGAGCAGCGTGATGGCGTTTCGCACGTCCTCGACCTGCTCGCGGGGCAACACGCGGCCGCGTTCACCGTCGCTGGTGCCGAAGCCCCGGTAATCGAAAGCGAAACAGGCGTAGCCCGCGCCGGTGAGCGGACCCCACAATTTCGCGGGGATCAACTCCTTCAAGCCCTGAAAACCTGAACAGAGGAGGACGACGGGCCGCGTCCCGGCGGCGGAGGCTCCGTCCGGCAGTTGAAGGAGTCCTTCCAGTCGAACGCCGTCACTGTAGAACTCGCATCCGCGCGTCTGCATCGCCTCTCCTCGCAGTCCATCAACACGATTGAGCCGAGACCCGCTTTCGAAAGCGGAACCCAAGCGCGATGATAGAGCAGACGATTCAACGAGGCAATAACCTGAGACGACTCGCATCATTCCCGACGAATTCAGTGATACGAATTCGCCCACTCGTTTAGGTCGCAGGCGGTTCAGAATTCAAACGCCGCCGTCACTCGGCGCAATCTGCCGCGTCGGGCGGGCAGGGCTATCGCATCGAAATCGTGGGTCGGCGGGGTGGGTTGCGCCGGGGGATACTCGCGTCCCCGAGCACATGTCCGTCAGCCGTCGCGCGCAAGGACCATGCCGTGGCGATCCCGTCGTTCCCCCGGATTGTCGATTGTTT
>JBPCRG010000211.1:0-6300 GCA_050997095.1 Thermomicrobiales bacterium
CACAAGACGGTGATCGACCTCGAACACGGACGCCGGCGGGCCACCTACGCGTCGATGCGCGGCCTCGCCGGTGCGTTGGGCGTGCCGGCTGCGGAGATCACGGAGTTTGCGGCCGTGCTGGAGGAGAGGGGAAAAGAAGCGGCCTAGCGTGACCTAGGCCGCGTTCGAACCATCCGCCCTGGCAGGCAGGGGAGACAGCGTCAAGAGTACCGGAGGAACCGATGCCGAAGAACACTCCCGCTAAGCCTCCGCGGTCACCGCGGTGCGCGGTCTACGTACGGGTCAGCACAACCAAACAAGAGGAAGAGGGTTCGTCGCTGGGCACGCAAGAGGCGGCTTGCCGCGGCGATGCCGCGGCCCATGGCGAATCCGTCGACGAAGCGCACGTCTACCGGGAAACCTACTCCGGCGCAGAGCTCTGGGACCGCCCGGCCCTCACCCGGCTGCGCGAGGCGATTCGGGAGCGCGCGGTCGATGGCGTAGTCTGCTATGCGATCGACCGCCTAAGCCGCGATCCCGTCCACCTGGGGATCATCCTCTCCGACGCCGAGCGGTACGGCGTCCCAGTGCGGTTCGTCACGGAGCCCCTCGACGACACGCCGGAAGGACAACTAATCCGCTTTATCAAGGGCTACGTCGGGCGTGTGGAGCGCGAGAAGACGCGGGAGCGCACGCTTCGCGGGAAACACGCCCGCGTCGCGTCCGGCAAGGTCCACAACCACGGCAGCGACCTGTACGGCTACATCCGCAACAAAGACCTCGGCGTGCGCCTCGTAAACGAGGATGAGGCGCGCATCGTGCGCCGCATCTTCGCCAGCGTCGCCGAGGGTTCATCCATCAAGGCGACGATCCGACAGCTGAACGACGACGGCGTGCCTCCGCCGTCCGCTGGAAAGCTCGTCTACCGCGACGGGAGGGCGGCGCGCTGGGGAAATGGCGCGGTGCATCGGATCGTGCGCGATCCAACCTATACCGGCCAGTCGATCGAGTGGCGCCACCAGCGTGAAGGCACACGGGGCGGCTACGTGATGCGGCCCGAGTCGGAGTGGGTCCGCTTGCCGGACGGCGTGACGCCCGCGATCATCGCCCCGGAGCTGTGGCGCGCCGTTCAGGACCGGCTCGACTCCAACCTCGCGGCCGCGGCGGTTCGCAACGAGGCGCGCCCGTATCTGCTCCGCGGTCTGATCGTGTGCGCCGTCTGCGGTCGGCCGATGCGGACAAGCCCCGAGCACGGGAAACGCGTCTACCGGTGCTCGTCACGAGAGACGCCCGCGGGCGCATGCGGCGGGAGCCGCGTCCCGGCCGATCTGGTCGAGGCGTGGGCGTGGGAGCGGGTTGAGGCTGTCTTGCGCCATCCCGAGATCATCGCCGACGAGGTAGAGCGGCAGCGAACCGCCGGGCCCGACTCGACGCTCGAGGCCGACCATGCGGCGACGGCGCGGCTGCTGGCGAAGCTCGACGGACAACAGGCACGCCTCGTGCGCCGCCTCGCCGACGTGGACGCCGACCTCCCAACCGATCTGCTGGAACGGGAGATCGCGCGCTTGGAGGGGGAGCGGAAGGGAGCCCGCGCAGGCCTTGCCGAGATCGAGGCGCGCATCGCCGGACACGAGGCGGCGACGGTCCGACTGGATGGGCTGCACGAATACTGCGACCGCGTCGCTGAGCATCTTGCCGTCGGGCTCGACTTCGCGACGCGGCGGGATGCGGCCGAGGCGCTGATCGAGCGCATCGTCGCCAACGGTCGGGACACCGCCGGATGGCGGCTCGACGGCTCCATTCCCGTCACAAATGCAGGCACGGCGTCCAATTCATCAGGACGTTGTGCGATCCCGCGGCGGCGACTTCGAGCGCCCGCTTCACGTGCTCCTGTCCCCGGATCTCGGCGAAATCCGCCCGGACCGCAAACACCGGATCGAGCGTGCCCTCCTCGCCCACGAACGGCGCGATCGGCACGTCGCCGTTCAAATGATTGACGAGGTCCGCAAGCGTCCGGATCGCGAAGATCTGCACGCCCTGGATCAGCGCCGCCTCGGAGGCGTCCTCGAACGGCACGAACGCGCGGTGCATCCCCTTCTGCGCCGCCAAGGAGATCATCGAGATGATGCCCCGGGTATGCCGGAGCACGCCGTCGAGCGCGAGCTCACCGACGATCAGCGCGTCGTCGAGTCCCGGCGGCACCTGCCCGGACGCGACGAGGATGCCCAGGGCGATCGGAAGGTCGTACCCCGGACCCGCCTTTTTGAGATCCGCGGGGGCGAGATTGACCGTCACCTTCCCGTGCGGAAACCTGCCGCCGCTGTTGCGGATCGCCGCCCGCACGCGCTCCCTGCTCTCCTGCACCGCCGTGTACGGAAGACCGACGACGACGATGCCCGGCTGCCCGGATCCGACATCGACCTCGACTTCGACGAGCACGCCATCGAGCCCCACGACCGCGCAGCTGTAGACCTTGGCGAGCACTCGCGGCCTCCAGATCCTGATGAACACCGATGTCGGCCATTATGCCTGCTCGCCGGACTCCGGGAGCGACAGGTGGGCGACGATCTCGACATGGTGGGTCTGCGGGAACATGTCGAAGGCCTCCACCGCGTCGAGCCGGTAGCCGACGCTGAGCAGCACCTTTAGGTCGCGGGCGAGCGTCGCCGGGTCGCAGGAGACGTAGACGATCCGCGGCGCCTGCAGCTGGACGAGACCGTCCAGCGTCTCGACGTCCACGCCGATCCGGGGCGGATCGACCACGACCACGTCCACCTTCCCGACCGATTTCGCCCGCTGCTTGATCCAGACGGCGCACGGCAGGGCCGCCGTATGCACGTCGCCCACGCCCGCCCGCTCCACGTTCCGGCGCAGGAACGCCGTCGCCCCCCGCGATGTCTCGACCGCGAAGACCCGGTCGAACCGCCGCGCGAGCGGGATCGCGAAAAGTCCCACCCCGCTGTACAGGTCGATCGCCACGCTCCGGCGCGGCTCCTCCTCGTCGATCTCGGGGGTCCCCGCGCCTTTCAGCACCGAGGCGATCATCGCGGGCAGGATCGCGAGGTTCGTCTGGAAAAAGACGCCCGCGTCGAACTGGTAGTCCACGTCCGCCACGGTCACCATGATCGAGCGCTTGCCCAGACCCGGCAGCTCGGGGATGAGCGTCGGCGCCCGCTCCCCGCTCGCCGCGTACCACTCGGTCGGCATCGCATCGTCCGTCGCCGCCGACACCCGTGCCCGGACATCCCCCAGCAGCCGATTCAACGGCGGTGTCAGGACCGGGCACGACGGCACGTCGCGGACCGTGTGCGAACCCCGCTCGAAATAGCCGAACGCCCGGGTCTGCGGATCCCAGCGCCATTCCGCCCGGCTCCGGTAGGCCCACTGGTCGGGCGACGCTGTGATCGAGATCTCCACCGGCTCCGCGATCCCGGCGATCCGGCGCAGCGCATCCCGCACGAACTCGACTTTGGCGTCGAGCTGCGCCTGATAGGAGAGATGCTGGAAATCGCATCCGCCGCAGATGCCGTAGTGCGGACAGGGCGGGGCGACCCGCACGGGCGACGCCTCGATCAGATCGACGATCTCGGCGAAGGTCACGCCCCCGCTCGCCCGCGTCGGGACGATCGCCGCCTTGTCTCCCGGTGCCGCGCCGTGGACGAGGTACGTGCGCCCTCCGGAATGGGCCATGCCGAGCCCCCCGGCGATCAGGCGTTCGATCGTGACGAGGATTTTTCCATCCAGCGATTGATTCACGTTTCCCTTTCCGGACGACGCGCCGTCGTCCGCGGCTGAAGCTCACCGGCGGTGCGCTTGTGCGCCACATCACAATCTGGTACACATCGAACCGGGTCGTCGGCCTCGAAGGCCCTGCCCACCCTCCGATTCGGCAAGACACGGGCGTACGAGGAGCAGAGCGGTTCCATCATGTCGAAGTCCATTATCAACGGTGACAACCGCTTGCGGCTTGCGATCCAGCGAAACGGCCGTCTGACCGCCGACACGCTCGGGCTTCTGCACCACATCGGCCTCGAATTCGAGAGCTACGGCCAGAAGCTGCTCTCCCGCTGCCGGAACTTCCCCCTCGCCATCCTCTACGGCCGGGACGACGACATCCCCGGCTACGTGGGCATGGGCACCGCCGATCTGGGCATCGTCGGCCGCAACCTCATTTATGAGGAGGGCGTCGATGTCGTCGAGCTCGCCGCCCTCGGCTTCGGCTACTGCCAGCTGGTCGGGGCCGTGATGCGCGACGCGCCCCAGCAGACGCTGGACGAGATCAAGCACTGCACGATCGCGACCTCCTACCCCAAGTCCGCCCGGCGCTACTTCGCCGACCAGGGCGCGTCCCCGGAGATCATCACGCTCAGCGGCAGCGTCGAGATGGCCCCCGGTCTCGAGTTGGCCGAGGCGATCGTCGAGCTGACCGCCACCGGATCGACCCTGCTGCTGAACGATCTGCGCCAGGTCGGCGTCATCCTCGAATCGGAGGCCGTCTTCGTCGCCAACCGCGCCGCGATGGACGACCCGGAGAAGCGCGCCAACATCGAGCGCCTGCTCCTCCGCGTCGAGGCCGTGCGGGCCGCCAAACGCTACAAGTACGTGATGATGAACGCGCCGAAGGCCGCGCTCGAAGAGATCAAGAGCGTGATCCCCGGCCTGAAGTCCCCGACCGTGATCCCCTTGGAGCTCGACGGCTGGGTCGCGGTCCACACCGCGATCGAAGAGGAAGTATTCTGGGAGTCGATCGAGCGCCTGCGCGCCGCGGGCGCGACCGAGATTCTCGTCTCCTCCCTCGACAAGCTGCTGCTGTAGTCGCGAGGTCCCTCGTTCCACGTGATGACGGCGGAGGAGATTCGCCGCGATGGCCATTCTGACGAAGGAGGAATCTCGTCCCCTTCCCGATGAGTAGAGCTTCAAACCACCATGGAAACCCGATGAGCACCACAATCTCCACGTTCAACCCGAAGGCGTTCGTCCGGAGCGGATTGCGCGACCTGCCCGAGTACGTGCCGTCCCGACCGGCGGCGCTTCCCGACCGCCTGATCCGGCTGGACATGAACGAGTCGCCCTACGGCCCCTCCCCAAAGGCCCGAGCCGCGCTGCTCGCCTTCGACCAGACCCACCGCTATCCCGACTTCGGCCAATCCGCGCTCCTCCAGGCGTTGAGCCGCTACACCGGCGTGCCGCCGGAGCAGATCGTCGCCGGGGCCGGTCTCGACGACGTCCTGACCACGCTGGCGAACCTGATCCTCGAACCCGGCGACGAGGTCATCATCTCCGAACCCACCTTCGGGGTCTACCGCGTCATCGTCTCCCAGCGGGACGGCGTGACCGTCGACGTGCCGCTGACCGCCGACTTCCAACTCGATCCAGACGCGGTCCTTGCCGCCGTCACCGCCCGCACCAAGCTGATCGTGATCTGCACCCCGAACAATCCGACCGGCAACCTGCTCGACGAGACGGCCGTGGAGCGGATCTGCGCCGAGGCGCCCTGCCTGATCGCGATCGACGAGGCCTACGCGGAGTTCGCCGCCGCCTCGCACATCTCGTTCCTCGACCGCCATCCGAACGTGATGATCTTCCGGACCATGAGCAAATTCGCCGGATTGGCCGGGATGCGGGTCGGCTACGGCCTCTTCCCGACCTCCCTCGCTCCCTTCCTCCACCACGTGACTCCCCCGTTCCACAACGTCTCCGTCGCGTCGAGCGAGGCCGTGATCGCCTCGCTCGACGATCTCGACCACCTTCGCGGAATCGTCGCGCGCATCGTCGCCGACCGCGAGACGCTGAGCGATCAGTTGCGCGAGATCCCGGGGGTCTCCGCATATCCATCCGCTACAAATTTTCTGCTCGTAGGCCTGCCGACCGCCGACGCCGCTCCCGTCGTCGCCCAGATGGCGCGGCGTGGCGTGCTCGTCCGGCACTTCGCGCGGCCGGAACTCGCCATCCGCCACTGCCTGCGCGTGACGATCGGCACGACCGAAGAGAACGAGTTCTTCCTGCGGACGCTCGCCGACGTTCTCGCCGAACGGCAGGCGCCCGCATGACCGATCTGATGCACCGCATCCGCAAGGCGACGATCGAGCGGGCGACCAACGAGACCGCGATCACGCTGTCGCTCGATCTCGACGGGAGCGGGACCGTCTCCGCCGACACAGGCGTCCTCTTCCTCGACCACATGCTCGACGCGCTCGGCCGCCATGGCCGGTTCGATCTCGCCGTCGCATGCAAGGGCGACGCCGCGATGGACGCCCATCACACGGTCGAGGATGTCGGCATCGCCCTCGGTTCCGCGCTCCGCCAGGCGCTGGGCGACCG
>JBPCRG010000229.1:0-3249 GCA_050997095.1 Thermomicrobiales bacterium
CTCGTCACCATCGCCGCTTGCCCGATCTCCCGAAGGGAGCAGATTTTCACCGTTCCGGCACGAAGCTGGAGACGCCCGCCCGCCGACATCACGCCGTCTCCACCAAGCCCATGGCGAGGAGATCCCGAACCGCGCGGGAGCGGTTTGGCGACGTGATCAACGACTCGCCGACCAGAATCCCGTCGACCCCGGCGTCGCGAAGACGCTTCACGTCCTCCGGTGTGTAGATGCCGCTCTCCCCGACAAGCGTCGCTCCGTTCGGCGCGAGCGGCGCGAGGCGTTCGGTGACCGCGAGGTCAAGATGGAAGGTGCGCAGATCGCGGTTGTTGATGCCGATAAGCGCCGCGCCGACCGCGGCCGCCCGCGCCATCTCCTCCTCGCTGTGCACCTCCACCAGCGCGTCCATGCCGAGCGCTTGGGCGCATCCAGCCAGACGAGCCAGCGCCGCGTCCGACAGCGCGGCCACGATCAGGAGAATCGCGTCGGCCCCGATCGCGCGCGCCTCCACGACCTGATACTCGTCGATCATGAAATCCTTGCGCAGCACCGGGGCGCCGAATCGCCGAGAGTGGGCGACCTCGGCCGCGGCCATGAGGTCCTCCATCGATCCCTCGAAGTGCGGGCCTTCGGTCAACACCGAAAGCGCCGCCGCTCCGCCCTCCAAGTACTCCCGTGCGACCACGGCCGGGTCGATCTCGACCGGGAACCGGCCGCGGGAGGGGGAAGCGCGCTTGATCTCCGCGAGGAGGGCGACTCCCGGTCCCCGCATCGCCGAACGCAGCGAGATCGCGGCAGGCTGAGCCGCGGCCCGTCGCTCCACCTCGGCGAGCGGCACGCGGGATTTCCGTTCGGCGACATCGATCTCAGTTCTGGCCAGGATTTCGTCGAGCACCGATCCCGTTCGGGTGAACGCCGAAGCCGCCCCACCTTCGTGCCGGATCATGACGGCATGCCCTGCGTCATCTCGATCAATGCGTCGAGTCTGCCCGCCGCCCGCCCCGAGTCGATCGCGTCGGCCGCGGCTGCGATCCCTTCGGCGATGGTTTCCGCAGCCCCGGCCGCATACAGCGCGGCGCCGGCGTTGATCAGCGTCGCGTTCCGCCGTGCGCCCACATCGCCCGCCAGGACCGAGCGCAGGATCGCGACGTTCTCCTCGACCGACCCGCCGAGCAGGTCGGATCGCGGCGCGACCTTCAACCCGAAGTCCTCGGGATGGACGCGGTACTCGCGGACCCCGCCCCGCCCGCGGTCGTACTCGACGACGATCGACTCGCCGCTCACGCCGATCTCGTCCATTCCGTCGACGGACGAGACGACGAGCGCCCGCTCGCTGCCCAACCGGGCCAGCACGTCGGCAAGGTTCCGGGAGACGCGCCCGTCGCCGACGCCGATCAGTTGATGTCGCACCCCGGCGGGGTTCGTCAGCGGACCCAAGAAGTTGAAGAGCGTGCGCACGCCGATCTCCCGCCGCACCGGTCCGACGTGGCGCATCGCCGGGTGGAAGGCGGGCGCGAACATGAACCCGATGCCGACCTCGTTGACGCACCGCGCGACTTGCTCCGGCCGCAGCTCGATCCGCACGCCCAGGCCTTCAAGCACGTCGGCCGAGCCGCACCGGCTCGTCATCGAGCGGTTGCCGTGCTTCGCGACACGCACCCCGGCCGCCGAAACCGCGAACGCGGCGGTCGACGAGATGTTGAACGTGCCGGTGCCGTCGCCTCCGGTGCCGCAGGTGTCGACGACCGGTCGCGGGTCGTCGCCCAACTCGGTGACGAGGGCGTGTCTGCGCATCGTGCTGGCGAAGCCCGCGATCTCGTCCACCGTCTCCCCGCGCATCCTCAACGCGGTCAGCAGCGCCGCCACTTGGGCGGGAGTCGCCTGCCCGGTCATGATCGTGTCCAGCGCATCGGCGGCCTGCTCGAAGGTGAGGGAGCCGCCGTCGACCACCTGCCGGATATGCAGCTTCAGATCGGCAATCTTGGTCTCAACGATGTTCACGCTCATGGTCAGTACCCGATGACGGCGGCGGAACCGACCGGAGCCGCCGAGGCGAGTTCACAGTCGCCGCGCAGGAAATTCGCGAGCAGATCCTTGCCGCTCGGCGTCAAGATGGACTCCGGATGGAACTGCACGCCCTGCACGTCGAGTTCGCGGTGCCGCAAGCCCATGATCACGCCGTCGGCCGTCTCCGCGGTGATCTCCAGCTTGGCGGGCAGAGTCGAACGCTCCACGATCAGCGAGTGGTATCGGGTCGCGATGAAGGGGTTCGGCAACCCCGCGAAGACTCCGACGTCGCGGTGGAGGATCTCCGACGTCTTGCCGTGCATCAACGACGCGGCCGGGATCACGTTCCCCCCGAAGGCCGCCGCGATCGATTGGTGCCCGAGACAGACCCCGAGGATCGGCCGCTTGCCCGCGAAGCGCTGGATCAGCGGCCCGCAGACCCCCGCCTCGACCGGCGTGCACGGCCCGGGCGAGATCACGATCCCGTCGATCTCGGCCAACCGCCGCTCGATCTCGTCGAGCGTAATCTTGTCGTTCCGCACGACCGTGACCTCAGCACCCAGTTCCGAGAGATGCTGGTAGAGATTGAATGTGAACGAATCGTAGTTGTCGATCAGCAGGATCATCCGTGGCCCCGTTCCTTCGCCGCGTCGCGGCCGCGCGCGTGCTCGACGGATTCGATGCTTTCCGCCAGTTCAATCGCCCGCAGCAGCGCGCGCATCTTGTGATGGCTCTCGGCGTATTCGCCTTCCGGCGTGCGGTCGGCGACCACGCCGCCCCCCGCCTGCATCGAGGCCACGCCGTCCTTGTAGACGAGGGTCCGCAGCGCGATGCACGTGTCCATCCCGCCCGCGAAATCGACGTAGCCGACGGCGCCCGCGTAGGGTCCGCGCACATCGGTCTCGAGCTCGGCGACGATCTCCATCGCCCGCACCTTTGGCGCCCCCGATACGGTGCCCGCCGGAAAGCACGCCCGGAGTGCATCGAATCCCGTGAGCCCGTCCTTCAGCTCCCCCTCGACGTTGCTGACGATGTGCATCACGTGGGAATACCGCTCGATCGCCATCAGCTTCGGCACGCGGACGGTGCCCGGCTTGGCCACGCGCCCGACGTCGTTGCGACCGAGATCGACGAGCATGATGTGCTCGGCCCGTTCCTTCTCGTCCGCCAGCAGTTCGGCCGCCAGCGCCGCGTCCTCCACCGGGGTCGCGCCTCGCGGTCGCGTGCCGGCGATCGGGTGGTTGG
>JBPCRG010000695.1:0-10559 GCA_050997095.1 Thermomicrobiales bacterium
CCTCCGCGGCTCGTGTGTGAATCACACCAATGTGTGGTGGCCGTCGTTGCCATCCATGCGGTATCACTGCGATGGGGACGGCAACCCATAAAATGGAGCGGAACGGCCGAACCGGAACATCCGGCCACGTTCCGAGGCCTTGGCGACCCTACCCGGGAAGAAAGCGCTCCGACATTTCCTTCACGTCGATATCATGTTCCTCCGGCATGATCGGGTGGGCGGGGCCCCTCCCGGATCGTCTGGCTCGGGCTCCGATCTCCGCGGGATCGTGACGCAACCCCTGAACCTCGCGAATGGACAGCACGTTGACACCCGAACTCATGCTCCCGCCCCTCCCCGTTCCAGTCATCGCCGCGCCCATCTCGGCTGCCAAATCCGGCGCCGCGATGCGACTCGGCCTCAAGCTCTGGATCGTGGCGCTGCTCGCGCTCGCCTGCGGCTTCGTGCTGAACCGCCGCGCCGAGCTGGGCGACACGATCGACATTCTGCGCCGCGCCGACGCCCGCTGGATCGCCGTCGCCGTCGCCTTCCAACTCGCGGTTCTCGCTTTGATCGCGCAGAACTACCGGCTGCTGATGCGTCGGCTGGGACATCGTCTCGGCTGGCGTCTGCTGGCGCGGGCCCACCTTCGCCGCCACGTCGTCGCCACGGTCGTGCCCTTTGGCGGGCCGCCCTCGATGATCCTCTTCGCCCGCGACCTGCGTGCCCATGGCGTCTCCACCGGCGACGCCGTCTACATGACGGTGCTCTACGGCGTCGTCGGCAACGCCGGATTTATGCTCTTCCTGGGTCCGGTCCTGCTCTGGATCGCGAGCGCGGGGCAGCTGACCGGCGCGCTTTGGCTCGGGTCGCTCGTCTTCGCGGCGATCGTCGCCGCCAGCCTGGCGCCGATCCTCTTCCTCGGCCGGCACGACGTGCCGGAGTCGTTGAGCCGGCGGGTGCCGGCCAAGGCGCTCGCCTGCATCGCGGGCGCGCAGGCGCACCGCCTGCGCCTGCGCCTGCGCGATTTGGCCGGGCCGGTCGCGGTGAACGTGGCCGTCAACGGCGCGGGAGTCTGCATGCTCTACGCCTCGCTGCGGGCGATCGGGCAGCATCCCGCCTTCTCCGCCGTGATGACGACCCGGGTCGTCGGCATCCTTTTCACCCACGTCTCACCGGTCTTCGGCGGAGCGGGTCTGGTCGAGCTGACGATGGTCGGCGCCCTGGTCCACGTCGGCGTGGCCGGAGGCCCCGCGCTCGCGGGCACCCTCATGTTCCGGCTCGCCCAATGCTGGCTCCCCCTCGCCCTCGGCCTCCTGCTCCTGGTCGACCTCCGCCGCGCCCGCCCGTCCCGCATGCCGGGTTGGGGTCGTCTGCGCGCCCGCGTCAACCGTGCGAAGGCGCCTTTGGTCGATGCGCGTCTGGATTGCGCGCCCCTGATCGGCGGCACGCCCAGTGCTTCGTCAGCGGGCGGCGTCCCCGAGGCATGATCCCCGCACCTTCCATCCGACACGGCCGCTCGTCCGGGATCGGAGGAGCGGCCGTGTCCGCTCACGCGCCGCGCCGCGCCCGGCTCGCCGCGAGGACGTCGCTCCAGTCCGCCCGCAGGGGGTCGACCGCGAAGTCGCGGATCAGCAACTCGACGACCGCCTCGATCCCGATCTCCCCCGTGGGGAGGTGCAGGTTCCCCAGGTGGGTCTTCGCCCCGGCCAGCGGCGACCCGCCGCGTTGCGGCAGCACCACCGGCTCGGCTGCGGGCATGTGCAGGTGCGGCTCGCGGACCGGACCGCGTCCCTCCGGCTCCCAGTGGAAAACGACGATCTCGCGTCCGTCACGGTCGAGAATGTCGTGGTGGTGGAAGGAGTCGAAAACCGAGTATCCCGCGCCCGCGTCGTTCGCGTCGCGGCCGACGGCGTAGAAGCGAAGAATTCGGAGCCCCAATTCGCCGACGCCGCCGTGGGTGTGCAGCCGCATCGGGCGCATGCCGCCAAGCCCTTGGCCGAACGCCGTGACGCTGTGTTTCCGTCCAGGAGCGTAGCCGCTGCCGAGAATGGTCGCGCGGACGACGCAGCCAAGCGCCGAGCGGAAGCGTTCGAGAAACGCGTCGACCGCCTCTTCAGGAGTTTTGGCGGGCAAAGGGGATCAGTAAAGCGAGCCCAGCAATCAGGCGGCCTTCCGGGGTGGCGTCGAGGTTCTGGCCGAAATACGCCCCGGTCTCCCACTTGGCGATGAACTCCTCGCCGGAGAGGCCCGTCACGTACCGAGCCTGGTCGTCGAAGAAAGCGTGGCCCTCCTCGGGGGAGAGGACGCGGTACGGCAGATCGAGTTCCGTCGTTTTCGGGCGCGCGACCATAGCCATCACCTCATCCCCGCCATCATAGCGCAGACCGATCGGCTGAACCTGGCCCCTCGCGCCGCCGGGACTGGCCCCGGATAGCCGCTCTCTCCGGCCGCGCTGATCGGGCGCGTACACTTGCGGCGACGGAGAAACATCCCATCCATGCGCGAACCGCGAACGACGCGGCTCCAGGGAGCCTTCACGCCCACGTCCATCGCTTTGTTCACGCCGAACGACGTGCGTGACTGCCTCAAGAACGTCTTCGACCCCGAGCTCGACGTCAACATCGTCGATCTCGGACTCGTCCACGGGGTCGACGTCTCGGGCGGCGGCGATATCCGCGTGACGATGACGCTGACCTCCATGGGCTGCCCCCTCGGCCCCGTCATCGTCGAGGAGATCGGCAAGGCGCTGAACGGCGTCTACGGTCTTCCCGGCGTCGGCGCGATCGAGGTCAACCTCGTCTGGAGCCCGCCCTGGACCCCCGCCAGCATGTCCGATGACGCGAAGGATGCGTTGGGGATTTGGTAAGCGAGCTCTGAGCTCTGAGCTTTCAGCCGTGAGGAGCCGACGCGGCTTCGCTGCCCAGAGCTCAAAGCCCAGAGCTCAAAGCTTCATCACCCCCGCCTTCCCCGCCTCGACGACCCAGCTGACGATGGTCGCGACGGGCGCGTCCGGAGTGTCGACGGTCTCGACCGCGCGGTAGTCGGAGCGCCAGGCGGTCGGGGTGACGTCGCAGGCGACGTAGCCGTGGCGGGCGTCGTAGTACTTGAGATGCGGATTTTTGGGAAGCAGGAGCCCGAGTTGCGTCGCGAAGGGGTTGTACGACGTGACCGAGGGGCCGACGAACTCGCTCGCGACGACGGGGGATTTCTCGTCGGCGAAATCGGCCTTCAGGTCGCCGACCCAAGACGAGTGGATGTCGCCCGCCAGCACGATCGCGTTCCCGACCTTCGCGTCCCTGATGTGCCCGAGGATCCGGTTCCGCGCCGCGGGGTAGCCGTCCCACTGATCCTGATTGAACTGCGGCGACGCCGAGCCGAAATCGACCTCCAATTGCGCCATCATCACCTGCTGCGCGATCGTCTTCCACGTCGCCGTCGAGGCGCCGAGGCCGTCGAGCAGCCATCGCTCCTGCTCCGGCCCGGTCATCGTCGACGCCGGGGCGAACGTCGCCGCGCAGCGCGGCCCGACCTTGCCGCACGACTGTATCGTCCGGTATTGCCGCGTGTCGAGCACGCTCATCTCGAGCAGCCGGCCGAAGCCGAAGCGGCGGTAGAGCCGCATGTCCGGGCCCGTCGGCAGACTGGCCGCCCGCAACGGCATGTGCTCGTAGTACGCCTGATACGCCGCCGCCCGCCGCGCGCGGAAGGCGTCGACCGGGTCGCCGCGCTCCGAGTGGTCGCCCGCGTAGTCGTTCTCGACCTCGTGGTCGTCCCAAGTCACGATCCAGGGGTGCGCCAGATGCGCCACCTGCAGGTCCTGGTCCGTCTTGTAGAGCGCGTGCCGCGTCCGGTACTCCTCCAGCGTCCTCGCCTCCCCGCCCGTGACCAGACGGACCGCGCCCGATCCGTTCCTGAAGTCGGCGCTCTCTCGTCCGTATTCGTAGATGTAGTCGCCGAGAAAGGCGACGAACGAGAGATCCTGATTCGCCACGTCGCCATACGCGGTGAAATGGCCGTGCTCCCAGTTCGCGCAGGAGAGGAAGGCGAAGCGCAGCCGCTCCGGCGTCGCGTCGGCCGCCGGGGCCGTGCGCGTGCGCCCGACCGGGCTCGCCTCCGAACCTACGGTGAAACGGTAGAAGTAGCCGGTGTCGGGCCGCAACCCGGCGACGTCGGCGTGGACGCTGTGCGCCAGATCGGGGGTCGCGGTCTCGGCTCCTGTGGCGACGATCTTCGTCATCGCCTCATCGTCCGCGACCTCCCAGCGCACCTCGACCGGCGCGGGCTCCATCCCGCCGCCGTTCGCCGGGTCGGGGGCGAGGCGCGTCCAGAGCACCACGCCCTCCGGCAGCGGATCGCCCGAGGCGACTCCAAGGCCGAACGGGTTGGCCGAGAACTGCGGACGCCGCAACGTCGCGCCCGCATCCCGCCCGCCGGGCACCGCCGTCGCCCGCCCCGGCAGACTGACCGCCGCGGCGCCGGCCAGGCCCAAGTCCAAGACCCGCCGACGCGACAGCGCCGCGGTCAACGTCCGCTCGAATCGCGCTCGCTCCATGGCGAATGTCCTTTGCTGGGAAGTCCGGCAACCGTCATGTGACTTGATTGGAAGGAGCACGCCGAGGTCCTTCGTTCCTCAGGATGACTGCATCGGGAGGCGCGCCCAAACTGTCATTCTGACGCAGGAAGAATCTCGTCGTCGGTCTGCCCGCCAGCCTACGTCCGATTCTCGGGCGCGACGTTACCGCCTGGTCAAGGGATCAGCCCTGGAGGGCGCCGAGGTCTCCAAAAGAGACGCGAGGCTCGGCCATCGCCTCGTGTCTCTCACGCCCGCCGCCTACGAATGCCCGGCGACGTTGCCCTTCTCCCAATCCGTCGGCCCCGGGGTGGCGTCTTTGTCGTCCCGGCGGTCGTCCTCCTCGTCGATCCCCGGGTACGGCGGAATGCCGCCGCCGGTCATCCGGACCATCGTCTCGTCGCCCATCACCCCGGTCGCCGGCTGATGCCGCTCGTCCGGGTCCATCATCCCCGCGTCGGTCGGATCGACGTGATCCACCGACTCTTGGCGTCGTTCCGCATCGCTCGGGTCGCTCATGCTCGCTCTCCTGACTCATGTCGTGATGAACATCGGCCGCCGAATCACGCCACCGTTGTACCACCTCCCAAAGCGTCACTGTCAGCCCCGCCCCGGACCCGGGTTCCGGTCGCCGGTCCGCGGGCCAAAAGCACCGGGCCTCGGGTCGCCATGAACCGTGGCGCCCGGGACGATCATCCGATGCCCGGCGGGTGTCGCCGCTCCTACGCTGCGGAGGAAGGAATGTGCTCGGCGACCCGCCACCCGTCGCGAGCCGGGCCGGGATGGAGGAACGACGATGGCGCAGACGGTGGAAGGCGCGCGCGAGCCGGATCGACACCGACGCGCTGAAAGACCGCGTGACGCCGGGGACCTTGGTCACGCTGATGGCGGCCGATCGCCTCGCGATGCGCCGAAACGACGCGGCCGTCGCTCCGCGCCACCTCCTGCTCGCCCTGCTCGAGCGCCCGGAGCGGCGCATCCGGGAACTGCTGGAGCGGCACGGCGCGCGGACCGGCGCGCTGTGCGACGAGTTGACCTCGTCGCTGCTCGCGATGTCCCCGATCGTCGCCGTCGAGCCGCCGCTGGACCTCCCGACGGTGCTGAGCTCGGCGCTGGCCGCGGCGAAGGTCCAGGGCGCGTCGCGCGTCGACGATCTCTCGCTCTTCGGGGCGATCGTCCAAGGCGGGGATTGGACGACGCGGCGCGTCCTGGCCGAGGCGGGCGTCACCATCGAATCGGTGTGCGACGCGGCGCGGGGGACGGCCCCCGACGCGTCGGCCCCGGTCTGGATCGGCTCAGTGCGGCCGGCGCGGACGGCCACGCCCGCGCCGGCCTGGCAGCCACCGCAGACGCTGCCGCTTTGGTGCCGAAATCTCGGCCCGCTGCGGAAGGCGACTAAACCCAGCCCGCTGTTCGCGACGATCGTCAGCGCCTACGCCTGCTCGTTCCTGCTGCTGGCGATCGACCCCGGCGCGCGGTTCGTCCGCCCGTTCACCGTCGCCTTCCGGGTGCTGGGCTGGTTCGTCTCGCGCTGCCTGCACGAATACGGCCACGCCGCCGCCGCGTTCCTCGCCGGCGACACCGACGTCCAGACGGCCGGCTACCTCACCCTCGATCCCCGGCGTTACACCCATCCGGTGATGAGTTTCATCCTTCCGCTGCTTTCGGTGCTGCTGGGCTCGATCCCGTTGCCCGGCAGGGCGGTGCGGATCAACGACTGGGTGGTCAGGTCCTGCCGCACGAGCCAGTGCATCAGCTTGGCCGGACCTGCGGCGAATCTGCTCAGCCTTGTGGCTCCGGCGTTGCTCCTGACGCTGGGCGTGGACCGGTTCTCGCCCTTTCGGCGTCGGCCGCGATCCAGGCGTCCGTGCTGATCCTGACCCTCCTGCGGATCCCCCCGCTGGACGGCTGGCGCATCGTCTCCGAATGGATGTCGCTGGAGGTGCGCGCGGCGGCGTCCCGCCTCGGCTTCATGCCGGTCCTCCTGCTCTACCTCGCGTTCCTGTATCCGACGCCCCTCTCCGACGCCTTCTGGACCATGACCCACGCGCTGATCCACCTTTTCGGCATCTCGCAGACGGCCGCCTACATGGGGGAATACATGCTCCGCCTCGGCTGACGCGCCGAATGGTCGCGGCCGGGCTACCGCGACCCGTTCTGCGCGAGCAGGATGCTCAATTGACTCGCGAGCCCGCTCAGCGCCTGGAACGAGAGCCGGTCGTTGGTCAGCAGTTGATGGACCGCGGTGAAGTACGCCGTCGAGACGTCGGGGTAGACGCCGGCGGCGATCGTCGACGGCCGCATGACGGCGTCGGCCATGACCGCCTTCAGTTGCGGGAAGTGGGGGTTGGCGGCGATGACCGCGGGATCGTCGTAGAGCGCGGCGATCGTCGGCGGCGGGCTCTGCTCGATCGCGAGGGAGCGCTGCAGCGCCTCGGCGGTGAGATAGCGGCAGAACTCGACCGCCGCCTCCGGGTGCTTCGAGTAGCGCGAGGCGAGCATCTGCCAGCCTCCGATGCACGAGGCGTTGCGCGCGCCGTCGCCGTCGCCCTTCGGCAAAGTCGTCTGCGCGAAGAGGCCGCGGATCGGCGAGCCGTCCGCCTGGCTCGTCCAGTAGTTGTAGGACCAAGTGCGGATGAAGGCGGCGTCGCCGTGCTGCCAGATCCCGCGGCCCTCCTCCTCCTGGAAGGCGACGACCCCGTCCGGCGAGATCGTCCCGACCCATTGGCTGGCGCGCTGGAAGGCGGCGGCGGCGGCGGGATTGTTGACCGTGACCGAGCGGTCGGGTTCGATGATCGCCCCGCCGCCGTTGGAGACCTGCCATTCGAGCGCGTTGCAGGTCAGGCCCTCATAGCCGTTGCCCTGCCAGACGTAGCCCCAGAAGCCTTTGTTGCCAGCGGCGCGCTCGCCCCGCTGGATCGTCGACGCCATCGTCTGAAGCTCGTCCCAGGTCGCGGGCGGGTTCGGGTAGCCATATTTCTGCAGGAGATCGGTCCGGTAGAAGAGTTGGCCGGCGTCGGCGTACCAGGGGATGGCGGCGAGCAGCGCCGTCCCGTCGACCGAGGCCGTGTTGTTCGCGACGAGGACCGGGTTGTAGACGGAGCCGTTGCGGCGCATCGCGTCGCCGAGGTCCAGCGCATGCGGGGCGAGCGCGCCGACCGTCACCGCGTCGACCATCATCGCGTCGATCCCGCTGCCGCCGGCGTTCAGGACGTCGAGATAGGCGGCGAGGCGATCGACGGACAGCCGCGGGCCGGATTTCCGCGTCACCTTGATTCCGGTCGCGGCGGCGAACTTCGCGACCGCGGCGCGCTCCCAGTCGGCCAAGCCGCCCTCGTGGGCGAGGGTCACGGTGATGCTCTGGCCCGCGAGGTCGGTGCGCAGATCGGCGGGCACGGCAATCGTGGAGCCCGTTTCGCCGTCGGCGGCGCGCGCCGACCCGGCCGAGCGGCCGAAGCCGCCCATGGCCGCGACCGCACCCGCCGCTCCCGCCCGGGCGATCGCCTGCCGACGCGTGGCGCGGTTTCCGAGTAGACGGTCGACTCGCATGGCACACATCCAATGGGGTCAAGCAGGCGTCGCGCGCCGACGCCCCGCGTCCGGGCATGGTAGCCGCGACGGCGGGGCGGGTCAAACGCCGGACCGGTCGGGCCGCACGGCAATGGGTCGCGCGGACGTGACGCCGATCTCCCCGCCAGGTCAGCTGATCCGGGCGCCGGTCTCCTGGTCGAAGACGTGGACCAGGGCGGGGTCGAACTGGAGGTGGATCGCGTCGTCGGGGCGCAGGTCGTCGAGGCGGGCGTCGTCGCGGTCGCCGCGCACGCGCTACGCGTCGTCGCCGAGACGGACGTCGAAGATCACGTTGTGGCCGGCCGGTTCGGTAACGTAGACCCTCGCGGGCGCGGAGTCCGCAGACGATTCGCCGCGCAGGCGGATCCCCTCCGGGCGCACCCCGAGCGTGACCGTGCCGCCCGCCGCCGAGCGAAGGACCCGGTCGCTCGTTCCAGACGGCAGCGTCAACCGCATCGCCCCGCGGGAGAGCACCGCCGTTCCGTTCTCCCGGCTGAGCTCGGCGTCCAAGAAATTCATGGGCGGCGATCCGAAAAGCCCGGCCACGAAGCGGTTTGCGGGAACTTCGTAGATCTCCTCCGGCGTCCCTATCTGCTGCACGACCCCGTCGTTCAGGACGACGATCTTGGCGCCCAGCGCCTGCGCCTCGACCTGGTCGTGGGTGACGTAGAGCGTGGTCACGCCGAGGTCGCGCTGGAGCGTCTTGAAGGCGGAGCGCGCCTCCACCCGGAGCTTGGCGTCGAGCGCGCCGAGCGGCTCGTCGAGCAGGAAGATCTGCGGCTCCCGCACGAGCGCCCGCCCCATCGCGACCCGCTGCTTCTGGCCGCCCGAAAGCTCGTGCGGCAGCCGGTGCAGCAGGCGGTCCATCTGCAATGTCCGGGCGACCCGGGCGACTCGGCGCTCCATCTCCGCCTTGGGCATCCTGGCGGCGCGCAGGGGGAACTCCCAGTTCTGGCGCACGGTCATGTGCGGGTAGAGCGCGAGATTCTGGAAGACCATCGCGATATCGCGGTCGCCCGGCGGCTTGCCGCCGACGTCCACGCCGCCGATGGAGACGCTGCCGCCCGACACGGGCGCGTAGCCGGTGACCGCCCGCAGCAGCGTCGTCTTGCCCGAGCCCGACGGCCCGACCAGCACCGCGAGTTCGCCGCTGGCGACCGAGAAGCTGACGTCGCGCACGACATCGACGCCCCCGTAGGCCACCCGCACATGCCGGAGTCGAATCTCGCTCACGCCGATCCCGCCTTCACGCGTATCGCACCGCCGGTTTCCGCCATTCCGGGCGGAGGCCGCGGACGGAGCCGAAGAGTCTCCTGTTGACGTTCAACGCGCATACGTTTGCCCGGTGTCCTGTGCAAGGGCCCATTCCCCGAGGGTGCGTCCCCCGAGGGTGCGTCGTCATTTGGCGTCGATCCGGTGGCGACGGCGATTCTCGCTGCGCTCGAAGAGATTCCTCGACTCCGCCTGCGGGCTGCGCCCGGAATGACGGGGAGGGGCGCCGGCTCCATCGGACGCTTGGTCGTTGGTCGAAAGGGGGCTTCCGCCATCGTCACAGCACCCTGGTCTGGGTGACGGCGTCGAAGAGCCGAACGCCGCGCGGCCGGATCGCGAAGTGCCGGAGATCGCCGGGATTCCAAGATCCTTTCCCCCGGCCGTAGGCGGCGCGCGCCTTCCAGACCGGCCCGCCGTTCGCCAGCGCGATGCTGACGATCCGCTCGTCGCCCTGCGGCTCGACGACCACCACGGAGCCGTGCGGCGCGTCTGGCCGGGGGGAGCCGGATTCGAGCGCCACGTCCTCCGGGCGCACGCCCAGCGTCAACTCCTGGTCGGGCGACAGACCCTGCGTCGTCGATCCGGCCTGCGGATCAAGGGGCACGGTGAACGACGCGGTCTCGATCCGCGTCTCAGCGCCGTCACGGCGCAGCCTGGCGGGGATGAAGTTCATCGGCGGCATCCCGACGAAACCGGCGACGAAGGCGTTCGCGGGGTGGCTGTAGAGCTCCTTCGGCGCGGCGAGCTGCTGCACCTCCCCGTCGTGCATGATCATGATCGTGTCGGCGAGGCTCAACGCCTCCTCCTGATCGTGCGTGACGTAGATCGTGGTGATCCCGAGCTCGGTCTGGAGCCGTTTTAGCGCGGTCCGCGTCTCCAGCCGGAGCGCGGCGTCGAGGCTCGTCAGCGGCTCGTCGAGCAGAAAGAGCTTGGGTTGGCGGATCAGCGCGCGGCCGATCGCGGTCCGCTGGGCCTGGCCGCCCGAGAGGTTGCGCGGCTTGGCGTCGAGCAGATCCGTCATCCGCAGCAGCTCGGCGGTCTCCGCGACCCGGCGGCCGCGCTCCGCCTTCGGCATCTTCCGGGCTTTGAGCGGGAACTCGAAATGGTCGCGCACGGTCAGGTTGGGATAGAGCGCGTAGTGCTGGAAGACCATCGCGATGTCGCG